>CAYTGC010000073.1:0-20070 GCA_964437195.1 uncultured Myxococcales bacterium
GGCAGTGGGTACGTTGTTTCTGGGTCTGGTGGGCGGCAGCGTTTCGACTGCAGTGCTGGGACTTCATGCGTCCCCGGATCGGACTCCGGTGGCGATGGCAAGCTGTCCCCCGCCTGGGCTTGCGGTCTCTCGCCCAGTCTGGATCGTGCAAACCAGTCCTGCTGGGGCCAGCGTCATTCGCAAGAGCGACGGCGTCGTACTTGGCAAGACGCCCTTTCGAACCGAGGTTCCCAGCGGGCAGGCCGGACCCTCGGCGCTCGTATTGCGGTTGGCGGGACATCGGGAAGAGGAGATCGTCCTGCCCCATGACACAAGCAGCGTGGTGGATAGGGTTCTGCTCGCAAATCCCGGTGAGTCCGTGGACTCCGCGGCACCGAACCCCACCAATGGACAGAAGGCGTCGTCTGCTCCTGCCGAGCGACCTTCTGTACGCAAGACCGGGGATGCTGATTCCGCCGCTGGGGACGTTCCCTCAAACAAAGCCTCTCATCACTCCCGGACACGCAGGAGTACCAAGAGTGCGCGCAGCGAACCGGTGTCCGAAGATCAATAGTTCTCCGTCCTCGCTTCCTGACACCGTCGAGTAGGCTTGAATTGCTTCTGGGAGGAGCGTATCGGCAAGTGAACTGCCGTGGTCTTAGCGCGGCGGTGGAGTGTCCTAGCGAGCGGCGAGCGGGAAGATAGCGGCTGGACCATGCAGAAGTGGCCGACGGAAGCGGCGGTTCTGTGCCAAACAGTCTCCGCTCTCTGAATCCTGTGGCCTACGCCTACCCATCAATCAGGGTGTTGTCAATCCGGGTCGCGTCGTGGGTGTGGTAGGCGCCAAGAGCGTCAAGAAAATCGTCCGCACCAACCGGCATCGGCTTCCCTTTGTACTTCTTCTGGAGCTTCTCCCACGACGCCTTGTGGGTTTCCTTGATGAACTTCGGATCAAGCTCTGCCCCTTTGCTGAGCCATATCGAGACTTGCTCTCGCCACTGCTTGTTCATCCGTTCGACGTCCTTCTTCATCTCGTCCGGCTTGGCCTTCAGGTCCGTATCGCAGCGGTCGCCCGTCAGTTGTTCCATGGCGAACGCGTTGTTGGGGTCTGCTGGTGCCCAAGACTCCGCGCGACCAAGGTGGATGTGGCTTGGCTGACGAAGGTTTGCGATCATGAACGTCGTGCAGCCGAAGCACGAAGCCAGCTTAATCGTCTTGCCAACCGCAAGCTCGATCACTTTGGCCTTGGAGATCGAATTGTAGTGAGCAGCTACGTACATCGCTTGGATCATGCCGTGGACGTACCCGTTGGTGCCGCTGCCTTTGGCCTCCCGGTGCATCGCCGATCCTTCGACCGGTAGCGCCTTTCCGAACTTGCGCCCTTTGACGGTGTACTCGAAGGTGGAGCCCCAGTACTTGATCTTCTCGTCCAAAAGGACCATGCCCGTATAGGCTCCCGGACCGGTGTACTGCTTCTTCACCATTTCTCCTTCGGTGAAGGTCAGGAACGTATCGGTATTAATAACTGTTTTGAGTCCACCCGTGATGTATTTCCCCGGCTTGTGATCCGGCGCTTTGATGGCTTTCACATCGGTGTGCTTCGGATTGAGCGAACGAAGGGCGGTGTTCACCCTGGCCATGGTCTTCTCGAGCGCCGGCAGCTTGTCCTTCGCTTCCGTCGGGTCGACGCTGACTTGGAGCCCCTTCCCCGACTGAAATGAGAGACCAAGAAACACTGCAGTGACGATACAGTCCGAATCCGCTTCCAGGTTATCAGTTAGAATTCCCTTCACGTTCATCCTCCAATTGTTATTCGCCGACCCCAGCCATTATCGTTCAGCACAACTTCTGATCAAGTGAGAATTCTCTATGCTGACGGTGTTACGGGAGATTCATTTTACATCAAAAAAGCAGCTATTCGAGTTAAGTGTATGTTTCACTTACGGATTTTGCCGATACATTAATCCGATTATCTCTTCCTGATCCCCATAAGCAGCGCTATTGCATTGAAACCATTCACGATTAACCCATGCCAACGACAGCGCCGGTCGGAGAATTAGGCCTCGTCGTTGTGCAGTTCCCGTCCTGATCGATCCCCTCATTTTCCCCGGCGGAAAAGGGGGGCATTGTCATCGGAACGCGAAGCGTTCGCGGCATTGGTAGTGTTCTCGAGGGAGCTGGTCGAAGCGCGAAAGGAGTGCCGCTTCGGAGTCTGGTTTCATGGTCAGTAGCGCATCATCGCAGTACTCCTCTTGATGAGAAACGGAGTGGGCCCGACCTGGGCGGGTGCTGAGCTTTAGGAGTCGGTCCATGCACAGACTATCGCCCGCAGCAACGAGGATGTGGAGAAGAACCTGGGCGAGTTCGAGCAGCAAAAGGAGTCAGTCGCGGCGGTCACAGGACGTGATGCAGACCGCGGACGGACCCATTCCTACATGCTGATTTTTCGTGTCGCGAAATCGTTCTTCAATCATGAAACGGCGGGCGTACAGGTTCACGATTTCAAACGGAAAAAGGTCTCCACGACCGCTGGCCAGACACCGTGCTCGCTTCATTTTGGACGCACGCTTGCATGCGACTTGCGCCACCAGTTTTTGATCCATCGTAACGCGCACACTTTGGACCGCCGCCGCTCTGCCGCTCTTCGGTACATACTCTTTTTCGGGACGAGCTTTACCGTCGGTGTGGGCCACCAAAACAGACTCCTTGCATCGGATGATGTAGTCGATTCCTGGCACTTCCACAAAAGCAGTAGCCGTCCTGATTCCCAAAGCCACGATTAGCCAACAAGGTGATACGAGCAGACTCCGGATTCGCCGCACGAAGTCGCGCTAGGAGGTCGTCCTCAGTCGCAATTCGCTGGATATTTTCCGTCGGTACGGACTTCCATAACAGAGGCGTCGCGCGGCCTCCTTTGGTGATCATGCACAGCGCCTCTGTGCAGTGGCCAACCCTCGAGCGATGAGCGCGACGCCAGCGCGGGCCGATTGCAGCGTTCCCAGGACGGCTCCGTGCAATGACAGAAGCGTCTTTGCGTGCAGCTCCGCAACAAGCAACCGGACAATCAGGGAGTGCGTTCGACTCGCGATGAGCGTAGGTGGCTGGTTCCTGCTGCGGAAGGTGATCTCTGCCGATCCCACGGCAAGCCCAATAAAAACGGACTCACGTACGAATGTTTCCGAACTCAGCTTTGAAAATGGGGGGTGAGTCAGCCCTGTTTGCGAAAAATCCAGCGACTTCCACTCCTTATGACAGGTCTGCCGAATGTCTCTAGACCGATTCACCCCAATGGGTACGATCTTGGGTTCATGGGAGAAGTCGTTGTTCGCAGACATGGGAGAGGCAACGCAACCGGAATGGATGGCCCCTTGCGGTTCTGGATCGTTCGGAGCGTTCCTTCTGTTGTCGAGGTGAAGGCTGTGTTCCGCGAAGCCGCCTGGAACCTGGCAGAGCTACCCAAGGGGATCGTCATCGTCTCGATTATCGAGGCAGCTACACTGATGCCACCAGACGAAGTTCGTGCGTCGCTCGCACGACACAACGAAGAGCTTGCCCAGCATACCCTGGCCTCTGTCGTCGTTGCAGAAGGAGGGCTTTTTCGTCTTGCATCGCTAAGAGCCTTGATCGCAGGCGTGGGAATGATCAAGCGCCGCAGGTTTCCAGAGTCCGTGCAAGGCTCTGTCGAGGACGCCGCCCAGTGGCTGCTACCGCTGACGGCCCAGGCTTACCCGGAAGTTACTCACGCTCGGATCGTGTCGCTCGCCAGTGCAACCCGAAAGGCGCTGGAGGACTAAGACGCCCCCTGTCTCTGCCCATCGCCCAAGCACACCAGCTCTCGGAGCGGTTTCGGCTACCTGGTCCGGGAACGGCTCGCCACGAGCAAGCCGGGTTGGCGCTAGGACGCTTTCACCAGCACGATGATGCAGCCATCGCACTCCGGCTGATCGCTGAGCGGCACGAATGGCAGAGCGCTGGTCCCGTAATAGTGGACTTCCGAAAACGCACCGGATAGCTCGATGAGCGCGCGCAGTTCTTGAACCTGATAGTACCGCTGCGCCAGCCGTTCTTCCGCTTCTGCGATGACCTGGCCGTTGTGCCGCGCGATGGTACGAATCGTCGCCAGATGGCGCTGCGTGATGCAGTCAAAGTCATCGTGAGGAAGGCCCCAGGTCACCTCGACTTCGGTGTCTCCGATGCGGCCTACAAAGGGAACTCCCGAATACGGCACTCGGAACATGCGCGGGTGCGCCGTCTCGATGACGTAGACCCCCCCTGGCAGCAAATTCCGCGACACAGCGCGCAGGTGACGGACCATGTCTTCGTTGCGAATGATAAGCAGGAGCGTATCCCACATACAGGCGACAATCGACACCGGCCTCGCCAGATCGAAGTCGATGAGATTGCCCTGCACGAGTTCGATCGAAACCCCATCGCGCGCCGCCGCCTCCCGTGCGAAATCGAGCATGTCCGCCGAAAGATCGAGTCCGACTGCGCGGTGGCCCCGCTGCGCGAACTCCCGCGCGTTGCGCGCCGGCCCACAACCAAGCTCGGCAAAAGATTGATCTCTGGCCGAGCCATGGCGATGCAAGCAGGCTTCAAGGAACTGCCCCTCGGCGTGGTAGTCGCGCTTGAAGAGCACGTCATAGTACTCGGGATACTGGTAAAGGCCCGTCTTCTTTTGGCTCATGCGTCTGATTTTCAATGGAACACGGCAACTCCAGCCCAGGCAAGAGCACACTGCGAGTGCCCTTGTGCGCGGTTCTTCAAATCACTGTGGAGCGACGGCAACAAGTCTGATGGTGCGCCAGCCGTCTCATCCCATCACACAGGTATTGTCCATTGGCTATCGTGGGGAATGCGCGGTTCGGTGGGCCTCGTCTGGGACACCAGTTGTGTTGCACGATCGAAGCGGCGCAAATCGATCGTGGTTCTGACAATGGAAGCGGGTGCAGTGCTACTGGCCGACATCGAACCAGCGCATCGGTACCGTGGTCACCACTCGAACTCTGCGGCGCTTGTCGAATGCCAGGGTGACCTACATCTCGGTCGGGGTACCTCACCGCAAAGCAGATAGTCCGTGCGATCCAGCGATTCCCCATCGAAATTGGAACGATCCAACCTGTCGCTCCGGCCTGATCGGCTGCCCTGTCTGAAGTAGAAACGCGCCGAACTTTCGACGGGAGAGCTCGCACTGTGGCAGTGCGTTCACTTCGCAGGTTCGGTCTGCGCGAGCGATCCGAGCTTGTCTTGGATTCCCTAACGCCGACAAGGGTCGTGCTATGATGCGAACTGGACAGTGTCTACCAACGCTCGTCCTCAACACCCTAGATCGCGCACGACATGGAGCAGCCAGCCGAGACAGAATCGCTGATTGGGAAGGAGATTGGCGCCTACCACATTGAGCGCAAGCTGGGCGCAGGCGGAATGGGAGTGGTGTTTGAGGCAACCCATCGCCAGATAGGTCAGCGCGTCGCGATCAAGCTACTCCACAACCACATCGCGCGCGACGGCAAGACGTTCCAGCGTTTCGAGAATGAAGCCAAAGCGATCGGACGGATCAAGCATCCGGGGCTCGTCAACATTCATGGGTACGAAAACACCGCCGATGGTGTCGCGTACATCGTGATGGAGTTTCTCCAGGGTGAGGCGTTATACGATCGCCTGGAAAAGCTGCGCGCCGAACAAAAGCGGCTCCCGTGCGCACAGGCGGTGTCGCTGATTCGTCAGGTTGCCGCCGCCCTTTCCGAGGCCCACGCCCACGGCATTGTTCACTGTGATCTCAAGCCAGAGAATCTGTTTTTGGTTCGAGATGAGCTGGTTGAGTTTGGCGAGCGCATCAAGATCTTGGACTTCGGAATTGCGAAGTTTGTCTCCGATGACGGGGGCCGGAAAACGACGGTGGGATTGGTCCTGGGTACGCCCATCTACATGTCACCTGAGCAGTGTGAAGGACGAGACAAGATCAGCGAGAAAGCGGATGTGTATTCGCTCGGGGTGATGTTCTATGAACTGCTCGCTGGTGAGGTCCCGTTCCGTGCCGACAGCAGTGCTGCGCTGATGCGAAAGCACATGCTGCTCGAACCGACTCCGATCGCCAGCAGGGTACAAGGTGTTCCAAGTGGGGTCGCACACGCACTGCATCGGATGCTCGCAAAGGAGCCGGACCAGCGACCGACGATGCGCGAGCTGGTGGCCATGCTGGAGCATCCCGATCGGGTGGCCGATCGAGCACAGAGCAAAGGTCTACGAAACGGTGTCCTGGCCGCTGGCGTTGCCGTACTGCTGTTGGGGGTGTTGGGAGCGTTTGCTTGGCGCGGTGGGGCCAATCGGAAGAGTCCCACGCAAGCCTCCGCGCAGCGTGCCAACGTTGAAGAGCGAACACCAGCTGCGAAACCCACCGTGGCGGCGACGACAACAAGCAGCGGGGTAGCCGCTGGGACCGCTGAAAAACACGAACTCCCACAGAACCCTACCCAGGCCGCAGGGAGTCCACTTCCCGGTGCAAAGAAGAAGCGTGAAAAAGGTGCAAATCGAGCACTGGCAGCAAAGACCACAGCGGCTCCTGTAGCGGAAGACGTCGATGCCGCCAAAAAGGAACAGCCAGCGGCCAAGGTCATGGAGACCAAAGCAGCGGCACCGTCAACGAGTTCCGTTCAGCCGGACGCCACAGAGCCGCCCAAGAAGAAGTCCTACGGCGCATTTCGCTAGTGCGTACCGAACCCCCTATTCAGCTGGATAGCGAATCGTTACTCTAGAGGGAGCATGTTGTTACGTTTGCTCCGCGAGTGGGGGCTGATCGCTTGCGTGTGTGCATCCCTTGGGTCTACTGGATGGACGGCGGCCAGAGCGGAAACGCCGATGCCGTCGACTGCGCCGATCAGCTTGGCGCCCCAAGGGGCAACCGTACCGTCAAAGGAAGTGGAGCCTCCGCCAGCGTCGCTGAAGACCGAACCCAGCCTGGAAGATCAGGTCGATGCGCATGTTCAAAAGGCGAGTGATCACTTCTCGGCTGGCCGCTACAAAGACTCTGCAGCAGCGCTTCGGGCTGCGCACGATCTCGATCCACAGCCGATTTTCCTGTTCAACATCGCGCAATCACTGCGTCGCGGACAACAGCTGAAGGAAGCACTTACGTTTTATCAGCGCTACTTGGTTGCAGATCCGAAGACATCGCTTCGCGCAGAGACCAACGGCTATATCCAAGAGCTGACCGCTCTGCTTGAAAAGCAAGAGCAGCTCGAGCGAGAAAAGCGCAAGCCAGCGTGGCGCAAGCCTTGGTTCTGGGGACTGATGGGCGCCGGGGTGGCGGTGGTTGCAACCGGTTTGGGATTGGGCCTTGGTCTAGGATTCCGTGACACACGCACTGTCATCACGCTTCAGCCGTAGGATGTTCACGACGAACATCGCCGAGGGTATCGCATGAATCGCTCGCTCCTTTGGCACGTTCGATATTTGTTGTTGTGGATTCTTTCGCTGGGAATTGGCTGTTCAAGCAACCAGTTGACTGTCAACGTCCAAGTCGATGGGCTCGGCGGCGATGTGGTCAGCTTGGCTGTGCAGTCTCGGGTGGATGCGCGCTCCTTCGGAGAGCAGCCGGTTGGCAGACAGCTTGAGTCTTTTGTGATTCGACTCCCTTCAGGGACGAACGGCAATCTTACGGTGGCCATAAAAGGGCTCGATCGCAGCGGCTGTAGCCTCGCTGAAGGCTCGACCACTGTTCCTCTGCAAGGGGATGTCCAGAATGTCTCTGTTTCACTCCGGATGCTGTCCGAACCAAGCTGCATGCTAGAAATCTTGCGTGGTGGCACTGGACTCGGTTCTGTCAGTACGACAGGGAAGGATGGAGGAGACATCAGCTGTGGCTCGGTCTGTCGTGCCGTCGTTCCGCCAGGTCAAGCAATCAAGCTGACCGCACAGCCCAGCGACGGATCGTACTTTGCCGGATGGACTGGGGCCTGCACTGGGACAAGTCCGACATGCACCATCATGAGCCTGCGTGACGGGCAGTCTGTCTGGGCGATGTTTGCCCCCGCAAAGCGATGCAGCACAGCAGGCTTTTGTTGGCAAAATCCACTCCCGGCTGGCGACGCGCTGGTCAAGGTGCACGGAATCGGACCAAACGAGGCCTGGAGTGTCGGGGCAAGCGGCGTGATCCTGCGCTGGAACGGAACCTTCTGGATTCCCCAAGCGAGTCCGGTCTCATCGAAGCTACGCGGAGTTTTCGGCACAGGTCCAAACGACTTTTGGTTTGTGGGAGACAGCGGTGCGATCGTTCGTTGGGATGGAAAGCAGCTTCGGGCGATGTCTGGTCATTCGCAAAATTTCAATGCAGTCTGGGGCTCCTCTGCAAGTGATGTGTTCATCGTGGGAGGCGCGGGCACGATCTTGCATTTTAACGGCACTGATCTGGTTCCTCTGCCCTCTGGGACAACAGAGACCTTACTTGGCGTCTCGGGAACCGCCTCAAGTGATGTCTGGATCGTAGGAAACAAAGGAACGCGTCTCCACTGGGATGGGCAGAAGCTATCGGCCCAGTCCATGACAACGACCGATCGGTTCGCTTCGGTATGGGCGCGCGCAAAGAATGATGTCTGGATCGTCGGTGGCGCTCAAGCCGACATCTCTGGATCGATTCCGCATGGTGTGGTGCTGCACTATGATGGAAGTACGTGGTCAAAGTCGATGCCGGACACCGTCGACCTTCTGCGCGACGTATTTGGGACACCATCTGGAGACGTCTGGGCTGTCGGGCTGCGCGGTCAGATTTGGCGTTATCACAACCAGCAGTGGATTCCCTACGAAGGAAGCGTGGGCGCCGCGCTGTGGAGTGTCTGGGGCATCGGGCCCGACGATGTCTGGGTGGTCGGCGAAGGGGGAACGATCGTGCATTGGAACGGTGTGATCTTCTCTCCCTTCACCACTACAGTTGGCGGAACCCAGGACCTTCTTTCAATCTGGGGCACTGGTCCCAGTGACATCTGGGCGGTGGGCAACGGAACTCCACTGCTTCACTTCGATGGATCCTCGTGGTCGACACCTGCTGGTGGGCAACCTCAGCGACTCCGCAGCATCTTTGGTTTTGGTGCCAGCGATGTGTGGGTGGTTGGGGACAATGGAAAAATACTGCGGTATAACGGCACGAGCTGGACCAGCTTGCAGATCATAGGTCTTATCAATACGCACCTGCTGGCCGTGTGGGGAAGCGCTGCCGATGATGTGTGGATCACCTGTGAGGATGGCCGCATTCTGCACGCAAACGCGAGCACGATAGCCCTGGCAAAGACGTTGCCCACTGCGATGCGTGCGGTGTGGGGATCGAGCAAGAACGACGTTTGGTTTGCAGGGGATGGACTCTCACTCGCACATACGGACGGAACCACCTTTGCGACGGGATCATTCGGTGGGAGCGCACAGTTTTTTTCGCTGTGGGGGTCTGGTGCAAACGATGTCTGGGCCGTCGGAACCGGAGGCGTCGTTGCTCGCTTTCAGGGCGCTGGGTTTGCGCTGCAGAGCAATGGTCCCAAAACAGTGAGTCCCGATCTGGAGCTTTTGTCCGGACTCTGGGGAAACGGTCCAACTGATATCTGGGCGGTTGGACAGGGGACGGACACAATCTTCCACTATGATGGTCAGTCCTGGAAAGCGATCGATCGCATCACCGATGGGCTTCTTAGCATCTGGGGCTTTGGTGCATCGCAGGTCTGGGCCGCAGGTTTGAGCGGTGCAATCGTCACTTTGAAGAGGTAAGCCGTGAATCACCGAAGCACCATCTGGGCGTCACTGATTTTTCTGCTGTTGTTCGCCTTTGGGTGTGGCCGAAGCGGAATCGAAGTCACAGTGACTGGACTGACACCGGACACCAAGTCGCTCCTGGTCCTCGCGTCGCTTCGGAATCACCCAACGGCACAGCTGATCCAGCCAGTGAACGGTCGGTTGGATTCGTTCTGGATTCAGGTTCCAAGTGACGACGACGTACTGATGCTCAATGTGGGCGCAATCGGAGAGACGGGATGCCGGATTGCGGAAGGAGCAGTTGCGGATGTAAGTGTTCCGACGGATCGAATCGAGGTCGCTCTCACGTCGCTGGCTTCGCCGGGTTGCAGTGTGCGGGTGGACCTGGTGGGAGACGGGCAAGGAAAGGTTGTTTCGGAACCAGCGGGAATCGACTGTCCGGGAACCTGCACGGCAACGTTTGAGCCCGGTGCGATGATCAAGCTGCGTGGGATTCCTGCTTCGGATGTTGCGTTCTTTGCCGGCTGGGCGCAGGCCTGTAGCGGAATCGGAGAATGTCGGCTGCGGGTCACAGATTCCCAATCGGTGGTCCAGGCCGGATTCCTTCCCAGCAAGGTCTGTCGTGGTGCCTTCTGTTGGGAGTCTCCGCTGCCGCAAGGGAACGCACTGCGGGCACTGTACGTTCGGTCTGAACAGGATGCCTGGGCTGTCGGTGGCGGCGGAACGATACTGCACTGGATTGGTTCCACCTGGGCTCCAGTTCGCAGCGGAACCTCGGTCGAGCTATGGGGCATCTATGGGCGTGATGACAAGCTGTGGGTCGTCGGAGATGGCGGCACCATCTTGTACTATGATGGCGCATCGTTTGCGTCGCTCAAGAGCCCGACGACTGCCAATTTGACCGCGATCGGCGGAAACGCCACCGAGATCTTCATCACCGGAGAAAAGGGTACGTTTTTGAAAGGAAATGGCAGTGTCTTTGGCCAGGTTGGCGCTGCTCCATCTGTCGCGCTGCATGGACTGTCCGTCTCTGAATCCGAGGTCTGGGCAGTTGGTGACACCGGCACCGCGCTGCGATATCGCAGTGGGCGCCTAGACCAGATTCCTACTGGTACAAGTGAATGGCTTTTCAGCGTGGTCGAGAGAGCGAGCGGGGAAGTCTGGGCGGCCGGAGGGAATGGCGTTGTTCTCAAGTGGAATGGTGCTGCCTTTTCAAAGCAGTTCTTGGGATCGAAGCAGAGCCTGCGAGCGCTGTGGCGAACGCCGAAAGGAGAGCTCTTCTGTGTTGGCGATGTGGGGACTCTGTTCCGCTTTGACGGATCGTCCTGGGCCTCGGTTGGAACCGGAACTGTTGCGAACCTCTTCGCGGTCCATGGAAGTGCTGCGAGTGATGCGTGGGCGGCTGGGGATGCAGGAACGCTGCTGCGCTGGAATGGAGTCAGTTGGACCTCGCTCCAGAGTCTTCTACTGGAGCCGCTGTTGGCGGTCGGAAGCATGGATGGAACGACACTGCTTAGCATTGGTTCGTCGGGGCGCATTCGCCAGCGGATCGCGGGAGTTTGGCACCTGTTGGACGGAGGTCCTGGTTTTTCCATAGAAAACGCCTGGATCGGAGCAGGAGAAGTCTGGGCGGTAAGCGGAAATCTGCTCTTTCGCTGGGCTGCGCCAGCAGGGGAAACCAAGCCCCGCTGGATGGTATACAATTTCGCGCCGTTTTCCCTGAACGCGGTGAGTCGGCGCAGCTACGATCCCACCGGAAAGCAAGTAGACGTGCAGTTGGTTAGTCGTGAGGGGGTCCATTTTACGATCACAGGGAATCCGACCGCACCGAGCATCGTCCAGCGAACCCTGGTGAACGCTCCCCTTCAGTCCGTCACGAGCATCAGCGCCACAGAGGGCTGGACTGTAGGGGATGCAGGAATCGCAATTCACTTGATTGGCGGCTTCGCAGTACCCACCGCGAGCAACACGACCAATCAGCTCATCAACACCTTCGGACTGAGCGCAGATGATGTGTGGGCGGTGGGTGAAAACGGAACCATCTTGCACTGGAACAGCCTTAGCTGGTCCAAGGTTGATGGCGGGACAAACCAGACGCTTCGGGGTATCTGGGCCAGCAGCCCCACTGATGTATGGGTGGTCGGAGACCGCGGGACTGTGCTGTTCTACGATGGCAAGAAGTTCACCGCAGTCCCATCCGGGGCCAGCAACGACCTGTATGCCGTCACGGGATCACCTTCCAGTACAGTGTTCGTGGTCGGGGAAAGCAGCGCCATTCTCAGCGGTGGGCGGTCAAGTTTTCCATAGGTGAAGCTCTCGTTACCGAGGCCCGGTCAAAACGATGGCATGGGCCCGGTCGGAATGCGCTTCCTGCGGGGCACAACGACACTCCTTGCGCACTCCCACAGGACCGGAACCAGCAGGTCGGGATGAACCAGCGCATCCATGCCGCGGCGCATGTGGAGTAGATCGTAGAAGATCCGGCAGGCCTTGGGATTCGTCGATGTGGCATCAATGAGATTCCCAAAGACCCACTGTACTGCAGAGAGCCCGAGTGGTCTGCTTCCGCGAACTTCCGGAAAGCGCAAGTCCATGACGGTTGAAAGGAGCCAGGCCTGTGCGGCGACTTTGGCCACCTCTTTTTGAAACAGAGGCCCAAGTGCATCAACGGACATCTCACGCTTGCTTGCACGCTCAAGCAGAGTACCGAGAAGCTCCACTTCGCGAACCGCCATCGTCACACCTTGTCCGTACAAAGGATTGAGAGCGCAGACAGCATCTCCAATTGCCAAGATCCCGGATGGGAATCGCGGCATTTTCTCGTAGTGAAACCAGCGGCTCGACGGAATGTTGTGCTTGATGGGCGCAGAGAGATGCGTAGACTGCGTGACCGCGGCAACGAACTCTGGAACACCGATCGATCGTGCAAAGGCGAGGAATCCCTCCTCATCCGTTGGACAGTGGTCGCCCAAATACCCGGTCAGGCTGAGCTGCCACTGGTTGTTCTCGACCTCGAAGTAGAATGCGCCACGCTTTTGGGGAAAGGGAGGATAGATCGCAATGGCTTTCAGATCGGAATCGATGTTCGGAGGTCGAGTGGTCAGTCTACTCGTATAGGCCAGATCGATTTCGACCTTTTCTTCGACAGGACGACCGAACCCGAGCGACTCCAACCATTTGGGTAGATGGGTTCCGCGACCCTCTGTATCGACCACCAGGTCCGCATGAAGAACGTCCTCGCCGCTGTCGCTTCTAACACGCACCCCTGTAATCCGCTGTCCATCCTTGCTTGTAAGGAGTGATTCCGCAGCGCACTCATAACGGAGCGAGACGTTCTTCACCGCCTCAGCTTGCTTGCGAACGTGAAACTCGAGGAGTGGCCGAGTTCCCATCACGGACTCCATCTCGCTGCGGAAACGCGGCTTCCACGCTCCGTAGTGATACAGGGCTGCTGCCCGTGGTGGATCAACCAGCATCGCTCCACCTTGCAACAGTGAAGTCAGCAGGTCGGGAAACAGCGTCCGCAGACCGCGCGTTGCTGCTTCGAGAAACAGGTGGCAGTGGTTGGCTTGCGGCGTGTGCTTGCGGGCCATCGGGCCCTGCGGTGCGACGCCGCGCTCAAGGACGGTGACCGTCTCGAAGTGACGAGACAGCACACGCGCGCACGCCAGCCCAGCAATGCTGCCGCCGATGACCACTGCGTGAGAAAAACGGGCTTCTGATGACAACATGATTCAAGAAGCATAGCCGTGGTTCCCTCGCCAGAGAAGGCCAAGTGAGTCTCCCTTTTTCACCCTTCTCCACGCAATTCCTATCTCCGCGTAACTCCGACATTTTTGTACTCAGTACAACCCCGGTGCAGGATGCCGACTTGGTGGGCGGCATGAAGAGGAGCGGCGATCGATCCGCGCCAGTCCCAGACACCGCGCACCAACGCTCCCGCCCGCCCCGGAATCCGCTGAGGGGTTCGGCTAGAGCCCTCCCAAGAGCTGGTGGTGGCATGTCCCAAAGGCCCCCTGCCACTGGAGTTTCTCTGATTCGTTACGGTGCACGTGGATTTCTGAAGAAGCCGATGTGATTGACGGCGAGGCAAGACCACCGTTACCATGATCACATGCCGACCTCGACCTCACGTAGAAGTCCGCGGCAGGTGGCCGCACTGCGCGCGGAGGCAAGTGAGCGGCCCCCCTCTCCGGCGCAGATTCTAGCGCGAGGCCAGAAGCATCAGAGGTAGCGAAGTTGGGAATCCTCATCGGGACGAAGCTGCAAAAGCCTGCTCCGCGGCCTGTCCCTTTTGCGTTATGGTGCGCACCGTGCTGGGAACTTCTCTCGATCGACCTGGTGCTCGATGCGCTCGGTCGCGTCGCCGTGCTGGCCCCGTTTTCGATCGCGGGAACGTCGAATCCAGAGCCTCATGGTCGCGACTTCGTATTCCAGAAAAACCTCTTCCCGAGTGCATGGCACGGATCAGGACTGGCCGCGCCATGACCATTCCCAACGCACCGCCCTGAACTTCGAACACTGGAGAGCATCCAAGAACGTCAGATCCCATGAAACGACTGTACGGTCGGAACGCTACGCCCAGCGGGCCCCTGGTGGCTGGGCCCATGCTTGGCGAGATGTCGCCAACGGAAGCGCGAAGCTGGGTGCAAGCGCGAAGCTGTGCGCTGCTCTCACTGCGGATCTTCCGCGACGACGTGAGCGCTCAAGCCGCTCCTGTGCAGACCATCGAACAGACTCCGGATGAACAGCAGTGGTTCTGCACGGTGTTTCATGTCCATGGCCTTCAGACCGGGGTGCTGTACTCGTATTCCTGTGTCAGTGAACATGGTGAGACAGAGCGACTCCCACTGCGACTGGCAGCGACAGAAGATGCAACCACGCTGCGCATCGCCTTTGGCTCCTGCTATAAGGAGTACGCTCGGCCCGATCTACGCATCTTCGATTCCATTGCAGCCACGGATCCGGACCTCTTTTTGCTGCTCGGTGATACCTGCTACACCGATGAAGAGGACCGGCGCAGCGAGGCGACTTTTATGCAAGCGCATCTGCGCAACCGCAATCATGACGGACTCAGACGTCTGATCGGTCGGACTCCAACGCTCGGAATCTGGGACGATCACGACTTCGGTCCATATGATCAAGATGGTACCTATTCGGAAAAGGAGCGCTCGCTGCGCTGCTTCCGCCGGATGTGGGCACAGCAGCAGTACGGAACCGAAACACACCCCGGCATTTTCTCTCATGTTCGCTGCGGACCAGTCAGTCTGTTTCCACTGGATTCGCGATTCTATCGTCGAGAACGTGAGCACATTCTGGGCGAAGCACAGCTGCAGTGGCTCCTCCCGGAACTCAAGCAGAGTACGGCTCCCATCAAGCTCCTGCTATCTGGTTCGCAGCTTCTCCCCGAGGTTGCCGCCAAGCCGGATTGGGACTGGGAGTGTTTTCGTCTCGACGGCGCGGCAGAACTGGCACGGCTCCAGTACCTTCTGGCCGAACAGGAGATCTCTGGCGTGGTCGCCCTAAGTGGTGATCCGCACTTGGGCCAGATTTTCTACGCACAAGGAGTGCTGCGTGCGGACGGACAACGTGGTCCCGATTTGTGGGAGCTGACGAGCAGTCCTCTGGCCAATCGTCCCTGGTCGAAACCAGTGTGGCCAGCAGACAGCCATGGTGAACATGCTTTTGACCGCTACTTGATCGACGAGGTTGTGGCGTCCAATTTCGGACTGGTGGATATCGACCTGGCCAGAGAGGGGGCCGAGGTCCGCCTGAGCCTGTGCAACGACGATGGCACTCCGTTCTTTTCGTACGACCTCGATCTGCAGACGCTGCAGGTGCGTCCGAACCGACAACACATGTGCGCGGCAGTCCGCGATGCGCGGCACGCCTATTGTTTCATCCGAGATAAGTACGTCCGCTACGATCTACGCAGTCGAGCCATCGAGGCCGGTTTTCCGCGCACGATCAAGGACAGCTGGAAGGGAGTCTTCCCAGACCAGCTCAGCGCGAATAGAGGAATCGACGCCGTTCTCTTTTCCAAACACAACAAGGCCTACTTTTTCTGCGGCAACGGCTATGTTCGATTTGATCTGGCGCATGACCGCGCTGACCCCGGTTATCCCAAGTACATCAAGACGCACTGGCATGGAGTCTGGGCCGCACGGATCGTCGCCATTTTGCCATGTGAAGAGGAGAAAATCTACTTCCTCAAGGGAGCAGAGTGCATCCGTTATGACCTGAGGACGGACTCCATGGACGCCGACTATCCGAGGCTCCTGACAGAAGAGTTCCCGGAGATTTTTCCTGGGGACATCCATGAGGCTGTTGCCTGGTCCGATGGCTCCTACTACTTTCTGCAGGGTGAAAAAGTGCTGCGCAATGATCCTGTTACTCATCAGGTAGCGCCCGGTTATCCGCGCCCCTTGCCAATTGACACCGCCCACCACTGGCTCCGATTCCTATAGGCGCGAGGCGTCGGGATTGTTAGACAAAACGGCTCGCCCGGCAGATCAATGCCGAGGGCTGTTGTCCACCGTGCCGAAGAAGCCCGCCGGTGCCCTGCCCTCTCCAGCCATGCTCCTGCTGCAAGCCTCACCCTCCTTCTTCCAAACCGCAAGGACCGACCAGCTGCTGCGCTGACAGCCGCGATGGACTCGGCAGCGAAGCACGGGGCTCTGGTTCTGCGCGCCCGCGTCAGCGCGTCATCCCAGAGTCCGCCACAGGCTTGGCCCCGCCGCTTGTTCGGTGCCATCGGGCTGGTTGTGCGATGATGGGGGCATGCCGCTGCGAAAACGACGAGTACTGCTGGCGGGTGTGGCGATGGCTGCTTTGGCGCTGGCGCTTGCACGCCCCAAAGTCGACACGCCGCGTCCTGATCCCTACTTTGACGGGCTCTCGCAGGAGCTGTCTGGAGCGGCTCTGGGGCGGCCGGTGGTTGTCCTAGATCTGGATCGTGTCGATCACAACCTGGCCGAGCTCCGCGGCGTGCTGGGGAGCGATGCGGCCTACCGAGCAACCACCAAGTCGCTGCCGTCCTATGAGCTTCTGCGCTATGTGCTAACCGCGATGAACTCGCAGCGACTGATGGAATTCCATGGTCCGTACTTGAGGCCGCTCATCGACGCCATGCTCGACGGACGCCCGCTGATCCCGGGGACGCCTCCGAAACTCGACATCCTGCTGGGCAAACCCTTGCCGGAGTCGGAAGTCGAAGCGTTCTACGCCGCGCCACCGACCGAAGACAAGCTCTTGGCAACGCGCCTGCGCTGGCTGGTCGATCACGAAGCACGCCTGCAGGGGTATCTGGCGATTGCAAAGCGGCGGTCTTTGACCCTGGACATCGCGATTGAGGTCGATGTCGGGCTGCATCGCGGGGGTAGCGTTGATCTCGAGACGCTGCGTCGCCTCTTGGGCACCATCGCCAGCCATCCGCAGCACCTGCGCTTCGCGGGGCTTCTGGGCTATGAGGGGCATGTGCCCTATGCTCCGCCGCTGCTCCGATCGGCGGCAGGGGCACAGGACAAGGCATTTGCCGACTCGCAAAAGGCGCTGTCGGCGGCAGTGGAACTGGTTCGCACCGGCTTTCCAGCACTGGCCAAGCACGAACTTCTGGTCGATGCCGGTGGCAGCAAGACGTACCCACTCTTTCGCAAGGCCGGGGCGTGGACCAGCAGCGCCAACGAGCTTGCGATTGGCTCGGCGGTGGTCAAACCGGCCGACTTCGATGTTCCGATTCTTTCGGCGCTTCAACCGGCGCTGCACATCGCCGAGCCGGTGCTAAAGCGCCTATCGCCCGGCCGACTGCCGCACGCCGAGGGCATCGGTAAGCTGTGGAGCTTCTGGGATCGCAATCGCCGCGATGTCGTCTTTGTCTACGGTGGTGGATGGGACTTGAAACCGGTCTATCCGGGAGGACTGTTCAGCAACCCGCTTTACAACACCCGCCCGGCCGACAACCGCATCCCCAACCAGTCGATGCTCAACGTTGCATCCGAGCATCCGCTGAAGCCGGGTGACTATATTTATTTCCGTCCACTGCAGGGCGATATCATCGTTCAGTTCGACGAGATTCACGTGGTGCGCGCCGGCAGGCACGTCGGCATATGGCGCCCATTCGAACACCGGCTGTAGGGCAGCACTGGCCCCGGGAACTCGCCGCCAAGCGCTGGGACGAGAGCCAACACTCTCCTAGTGTTGAGAAGCACTGTAACGACGCTGTCGGTCCGGCTTCAATCGGGGCGCTTGCTTCGCTCTTTTCTCACCCCCGGATTTGTCATCGTCTCTTCGTAGGAACTCTGAAGCTGCGGCGTTGGGACTCTCTGTCCAGAGGAGACAACAGGTTGGGAGGAGTGGGAAGGCTCTTGCGAAGTGGGCGCGAAGCTCGACCGGGGTAGGCGCGACTCACAATCACTGGCAGCCAGATTCCACGCATACAAAAACAGCACCATCGTCGTTACGTAGATGATGACCCCAAGTCTTGGCGGGAGGATTCCCGTGACCGATATGCAAGCGTAGATCAGCGGCAGAAGTCCGAGCAGGCGGAATCGCTTGATCACAATCAACAAGCCCAGGGTAAATGTCCCCGCGAATACCACCATCTCGAACGGGGCCATCTGGGCCATCGGAATGCCCTGGACTGTGGCCAATACCCGAAGAAAAAAATTCTGGACCAGTACGGCAAAGATCACAAGCCAGGCGTGGCCATGAACCTTGTGAGCAAGCAGCGTGCGCCTCCTCCATGCTCCGCCTAGCAACGCCACCAGCAACACGACGATGGAGGTCCCTATCGCCTCCCGATGGGTGATGGGACGATCCCAGCGACGAATCAAGAACAGCACCAACAAGCTTGTCGCTACCACAAAGAAGAGCACAGTAAAGCGCTTCCGTGCGATCCCACCCGAGTCGATGTCTTCCTGATGTTCCCGCTCCAGCGCAGACAAAAGCTCTGTCATGGACAAAAAGCGCTGTTCGGGGTCAAGCTGGAGTCCGCGCAAGAGCACTCCCTTGATCTCTTCTGGAACGACGGTGTCCGAAGGGGGTGGCCGGAGTGCATTTTTGCGCAAGTTCTCGGAGAAGTCGAGAACCATCCTCCCATCGTATGGGAGGTGTCCATATAACGCTTGGTACAGAGCGGCGCAGAAGCTCCACTGATCACTGCGATGGGAGACCGCTTCACCTCGGCACTGCTCGGGAGACATATAACCCGGCGTGCCGGCGATCTTGCGAAGGTGCGCGGCCTGCTTGGGCTCTGCAGAAGGGGAGTCCTCTTGCGCATCGACTGTTGCCACACTGGCGAGTCCGAAATCGACGACTCGCGGACGACCATCTTTCCCAATCAGCACGTTCTCGGGCTTAAAATCGAGGTGGATGACGTTCGCCGCATGCGCCGCTTCTAGACCCCTGCCGGCCTGCAGATACATGGCAATTTTGTCGCGCCAGGTGCGTCCAGGCTCCGTCTGCCACCTGCTAAGCGTCGGACCGTCCACAAACTCCATCGAAAGGTGAATGATTCCGTTTGCCCGATTGACTTCGTAGATCGGGACTACGTTGGGATGCGAAACGCGGGCAGCGGCCCGGGCCTCTCGAAAGACTTGGTTCTGCACCCAGTCGACGTGCCGACTCTGCAAGACCTTGAGTGCAACCTTCCGATCCAGGCGCTCGTCATACGCAGCGAACACGATTCCCATACCGCCCATACCGATCTTCTCCAGGATCTGGTATCGTCCAACCCGCGAAGCGCTCCCTCCGACCATCGGGACCGTGGGCGCACCGCCCTCACTTGGCAGCTCGTCCGCTGTTTTCGACCCCACCGACCCAAACTTTGGGTTGTTGACGTCCTGCCCCCGCATATAAGAATCCTACGGGTAGTTGGATCTTTTCAAAAGTGATTTTGCGGAAGCAGAAGCTGGGTCTGCTCACACAGCGGGGAAAACTGGCCGCCGGGGAAAACAACAAGGCCACACCGCTGTTAAACCAAGCGGAGCTGAGTCTCTTCGTGCTCCAGAGTAGGCGCTGTGGTTGGCAATCTGCCCAGCGAGGACAGACAACTGAGCAAGCTGTCCTGCTGATCGAACCGCACCGCAAGCGCGGCGTGACCCATCCCCCCAGTTTCCAAGCTTCCGTCTGCCAGCGCCATTCTCCCATTCCCAAATTACCACTTCTGTTCTCTCGCTGCGCCGTGGTCTAGACTCTTTTTTCCGACGATTACCCAGCCCGAAAAGGGAGCCGTTTGACACACTCCCTTTCTGGCTCATAACTGGCTGGAGTTTGTCGCTAGAAATCGCGCCGAGCTTGTGGTTGCACTGGACTGAACAGAGTTCGCCAAAAGCGATCACAGCACGCTGGTTCTGTCCGTGA
>CAYTGC010000074.1:0-19952 GCA_964437195.1 uncultured Myxococcales bacterium
GTTCTTCTTCGAGGCGCTTGTTGATGATGACGCCGATCACGATCATCGCGACCACAAGAATCGCTGCGGCAACACCCGCGAGCAGCTTATAGGGAAGCTGCTTCTTGATGCGCTCTTGCGTTTCCTTGATGCGGCGCGCTTCTTCGATGCGGGCTTCGGCTTCGACCTGGGCGCGGCGCTCCGCCTCATCGATGCGGTACTTTTCTTCGCGGGCGAGGCGCTCTTTCTCCTCGCGTTCCAGACGAGCTTTTTCTTCGACGGCGCGGATTTTTGCTTCTTCTTCCTCGCGCTTGCGTCGCTCCTCGTCTTCGATGGCTTGTCGGGCCGCCTCTTCTTTGGCGCGGACCGCCGCTGCCTCTTCTGCGAGCCGCTCCTCCTGCAGATCTTTGAGCTGGTTGAGCGAGAAAAGCAGCGAGTTTTCGCGACGATCAGACATACAAAAATCTCCTATACTGGGCCCGACAAATCACCAGTGCTTTCTATCATAGTCCAAATGCGCCGAGCAAGCGTGCGTGTCGGCAACGGGTTTTGCGCCGTCCTCGCGCTGTGCGTGTGGCTCTTCGCTTTTTGGGGGACTGCTTGGGCAAGTCCGGAGCCTCCCGTCGTCGAGATGCCAGCAGCGCCGTCCGATGCACCGGTGTCACTTGAGCCCCAAAGTGGGCAGTTGGTGTCGCAGGTGCGGATCGGTGGGACGCTCTTGCCTGGGGACACTGCCGACAAGCTGCTGCGTTTTTTGGACATGCGTTTGCCGTCGCACTGGGATGAAGAGCTGCGGACTCGCGTCCGGCGTGACCTGGACGTGCTGGGTTATCAAGCCAGCTACTCGGTGACGCAGGGATCGACGCTCACCATTGCTGTGCGCCCGCTGCGCGTAGTGCGCCGTCTGTACGTGACCGGGAACTGGCCGATCTTCGAGTGGGAGATCCTGTCGTTTGTGACGTGGCGAGCTGGTTATCGTCTGCCCGAAGGCGAAGCGCTTGTCACAGAAATGCGACGGCAGGAACGCGAGCTGGTGAGCTTTCTTCAGCGCACCGGTTACTACGACGCGACGGTCAACTTCTTGCTCGACTGGGCGCCCGAACATCCCGAGCAGGTGTCGGTGCGCATCCAGGTCAATCTCAACGTCGGGTTCTGGCGTCTGCGCTATCGGATTGGCAACGTTCGGAGCGATGGCATCAAGCTGCTTTCTCCACCGGAGCTGCACGGTTTTTTTGAGCACTGCTGCCTGTGGTTTGGTCGCACGAGCACCGAGCGGATCAACGAAGACATCAAGCGTCTCGTCGACCATTACCAGGACAAGGGCTACGCAGGCGTTCGGGTGTCGCGGCGCGAGATCCGTCCCAATCCCAAAGAGCGCGTCGTCGATCTGGACCTGACCGTCGAAGAACGCAAGCGCGTCGTGCTCCACTTTGTGGGCCGAAAAGAGCTGTCCCAGTCGGACTTGCGCCAAGCGGTGACGATCTTCCGCGACAACTACTACAGCGCCAACGAGCTCGACGAGAGTGCACGCAACATTCATCGGCTGTACCAGCAGCGTGGCTTTTTCGAGTCGCGAGTGAGGTGGCGCTGGCGCAACCGCAGCGGCGATCCCGTCGAAGTGGAGTTTCTGATCCACGAAGGTCCGCAGCTCAAAGTTCGCGATCTCGAATTTGTATCCGGTCCGTCGGGAAAGCCGCTGTCGTACAGCAGCAGCAAGCTAGAGGAGCAGGTGCGGACGCGGCGGTATCCGCGGCTCGGCATGCTGGGACTTGGTGAAGGTGGTTTTGCCTCGGCGGTTGCGCTTCAGCAAGATGTGGCCCACCTGGAAGAGTTCTACCGTCGCGAGGGATACCCTCGGGCTCGCGTCTCGGTCCACATGGCGCGCAGTCGCGAGGCGCTCGGCCAGTTTTCGCTCATCGGACTACAGACGGCGCTCGATGAAGATTCGAGCATTGGAGATCTATTTCTGCGCTTTGAGATCGATGAAGGTCCGCGCGAGGACGTCGACACTGTGTCGGTGGAGTTCGTCGGGGATCACTCGGTTTCAGAGAACCAGATCGCCAAAGGACTGCTGCTGCGCGCCGGCAAACCCTACACACCCGAGGCGCTGGTAGCCGACAAAGTCCGGCTGCTTGAGCAGCTTGCGGCGCTTGGACACCCGTATGCAGTGATCGATCCGACGCAGTCTCGTTGGAATGCCGATCACAGCAAAGTCACACTTCGCTGGCTTATCACCGAGAACGAGCCGGTGCGCTTCGGTCCGATCTTGATCCGGGGAAACTTCGTGACCCGCGAGAGCATCATCCGTCGCGATCTGCTGTTCAAGGAAGGCGATCTGTTCGATCGGAACAAGCTGCTCGAAGCGGAGCAAAACTTGATTGGTCGGCAGATCTTTGCGTCGGTGCGCGTGGTTCCAAATCCCGGCGAAACCGACGAGTATCGGGCTGAAGCGCGGGAAAAAGGCTGGCAGCTTCGTCGCAACCCGGTCCCAGTCCTGATCGAGGTCACCGAGCGCTACGACAACTCTGGGGAGCTGGGTATTTACGTCGGCGTATCGACGGACAACCCGCTGTATTCCTCGGCAAACTACACGTGGCGCAACCTTCTCGGAACCGGCAGCGAGATCGAGCTTCGTGGCGAGCTTGGTATTCGTGTTCAATCCCTCTTGGCTCGCGTCGCTGCGCCCCGGCTGTGGAATCCGTTTGTTCGTCTGGACGTCCGCGGCTTTTGGCGCAATGAGAACACCTACTCCATCGGACAGGTCACGTCGTACGGCGCCAACGCGGAAATCACTCGCTTTTTTGCCCGCGCCGACGAACAGGGCCGCCGATTGCCACCGACGCTGCGCGTGTTTGGTCGACTGGAATTCAACATCAGCCAGATCTTGGTTCCGCTGTATCGCGGCGAAGGCACGACGGATGTGAACCTGGATGGCGATCGCTCGCAGTCGCTGAAGTTTTCCGCGGGTATCGTTTGGGATCGTCGCGTTGGCTTCGAGGCCCCGGCGCTGCTGATGCGCAACCTTCCGGTGCCAACCAATCCGCTGATGCCAGTGAGCGGCTTTCTACTTTCGGCGCAGGCGACGGCGGCGCTGTGCTGTTCTCTGTCGCCAGCGAATGTCAGCGGTAGCTTTATCGCGCTGTCGGCGCAGGCTGTGTGGCTAAAACCCTTTGGTCCGTCGCTGCGCACCGAAGATGGCTGGCCGTTTGGGATGAAGCGGTTCAACTGGAAAATGAACCTGCGGATGAACTATGGGTTTCCTCTGACTCGGCCTGCGCTGCCCGTCGTCGAGCGATACTATGCGGGCGGCGATAGCTCGACCCGTGGCTATGATGCGGACGCGCTGCGTGCCGAGGAAGTGCGGGCTCCGATTGGTCCACTCACCGGAGAGCCCGCCTATCGCATTGTTCCCGTCGGTGGAAACGCACGCATCCTCTCGCAGCTTGAGTGGGAGTTTGCGATCACTCCCAAAATTGGCGGCTGGCCGTGGGTGGGCGCGCTGTTCCTCGACACAGGCGCAGTGTTCGACGGCTTCCAGCGCCTCAAGTGGAACGATGTTCGTTTTTCCGTCGGAATTTCGCTGCTGCGGCTGCTGACCCAGTTTGGTGCGCTGTCGCTCGACTATGCATTCCCGCTGGTCATGCCTGGCCAGGACTCGCTGGTTCAGTCCGATAGATGGAAACGGGAGCCCTGGTATGCACACTTTCCGGGGCGGATTCACTTCAACTGGGGCATGCCGATCTCTCTTTGACATCCACGGCGGCGACTGTCACCACGGACTGCTAGACTTTTTTTGTTGGCTGATCCGTCGGACCCCATGGAGATCGTCATGAGCCGCAGGTTGAACCCGAAAAGACGTCTTTCCCTGTCTGTTGTCGCGTTCTTGCTGCTGTCCTCCTTGTCGGTGCATGCCGATGTCCCTCCGACCGCAGCACCATCGTCGCAGTCCAAGCTTTTGGAAGGCGAGCTTGTCGTTTCGGTGCAAGGGCTCAAACAGCAGAGCGGCACGGTGGTGGCGCTGCTGTTTCCAAGCGATCAGGGCTTTCCTGCCAAGGTGGCGCAAGCGTCGCAGCGACAAGCCGCGAAAGTCACTGCTGAAAGCGTCGAGCTGCGCTTTTCGCGTGTCGCGTCTGGCACCTACGCCGTGACGGTCTATCAAGATGTCAATGACAACGGAAAGCTCGACACCAACTGGATCGGAATTCCCAAAGAGCCCGTCGGTGTGTCGAACAATCCGCGACCGCGAATGGGTCCACCCCGCTTTCACGAAGCCAGCTTCACCATGAGCGAGCCGGAACAAAAGGTGGTTGTGAACCTCGTTCGTCCGTAGTTTCCGCGACCCGCTGTCTTTGCCTGAAAAAAACGTCAGATGCCGTGATCGAATTTTGTTAGCGCTCCCTTGCGACGGGTGCCAAAATCAATTTTCTCGACGGAAAATTGAGCCTACCCTGTGTGATCGGAGTGCGCCCGTGCGCGGGTTTCGGAGTCTGTCTTCCCAATCAACCAAATCGATCGCGTGCTCGGATCTCGTGGCCTCTTTAGACTGAAAACCATGGAGATCGCATCGGTCGAACTGTATTTCCACCAGACACTGACCGCAGCCCTCCGTGCAGAGGGGGTCCAGGTCAAAGACGCGACGGAGTTTTATCTGGTTCAGCTCTTGTGTAGCTATGCCAGCACGCCACTCGATCCCGAGCCACTCGGAATGAAGCTCGTGCAAGCAAATCAAGCGGAACCGGTAGAACGAGTCAAGCTCCTGCAAGAGATCGGAGACACCGCTCTCACGACAAGTGGACTCTTTGGCGAGAGCTTGATCCGTCGCACAATCAACCCCGAATACTACGTAAGACTGGGTCGCAGCGCCTACTCCCAGCTTGCGCAGACTCCGCGCTTCCTAAGCGCAGTCGTTCGTGATGCCTGCGATGAGCTTGCGGATCGATTCCCCATCTTGGTCGATGTCTTGCTCAGCTTACGGGGCGGTCTGAACCTCTGCGTTCCCGACGACATCATCAAGATCTATGAGCGCTGGCGGCTGACCGGAAGCCGATTCCTAGAACAGCGGCTGCGGAACAGCGGGATGCTCCTTCCTCGTACCGCAACCAGTCACTAAACACAGCAGTGTTTGCCTGCGCGCCCGGACTGGACGGCGAAGATGTGCCTGCGGTCCCGCATAGTTGCCGCTGTGATTCCACCCGCGAGCACGAAGGGCGAAGTACGTCTGTTATGCTGCGGTGGGTGAGGAGCTACCTCCTCGCATCCTATGGCAATCGGGGGACCTATGCTGAGCCTATTCCGATCAAATCTTATCGCGAGCTTCATTCTTGTTGGCGTTTCTTGTTCCGCTCCTTCGATCTGTGAAAACGGAGCTCTGGACGAAGGTGAGACAGACATTGACTGTGGTGGATCGTGTTCTAGCGGCTGCAAGGACACACAGCGATGCCTCACGGGGAGCGACTGTCAGAGCAAGCAATGTACGGATGGCGTTTGCCTGGCCCCTTCTTGCTCAGATGGAATCCTTAATGGCGACGAATCAGACATCGACTGCGGCGGTTCCTGCAGTCCGTGCGCGGACGCTCATAGCTGCAACGTCGGTCCCGACTGCATGAGCCTGGTCTGCATCCAGCAGATCTGCGCCGCGCCAAGCTGCATCGACCAAGTCAAAAATGGCAGCGAAACAGATGTGGACTGTGGAGGACTCTGTCCGAGTCGCTGCAATGACTATCAGTCCTGCTCTGTGGCGGCCGACTGCCAGAGCGGAAAGTGTGACAAGCAGATCTGTTCAGCACCGAGCTGCACGGACGGAATCAAAAATGGAACGGAGACAGACATCGACTGCGGTGGAAGCTGCCCGGGCAAGTGCCAAAATCAGCAGGGCTGCAACATCTCTTCGGACTGCCTCAGCTCGATCTGCACCCAAAAGCAGTGTGTGGCTGGGACCTGCCTCGACCTGATGACTGATGCAGATGAAACAGACGTAGACTGCGGTGGCAGCAACTGTCTGCCGTGCAACGTCGGGAAGACATGCTCTCTCGACAGAGACTGCCGCTCGAAGGTCTGCTACGGGAATCTCTGTCTGGCAACTCCCGTTCTTAGCAGCGTCTCACCAGCGCTCGGTCCTACCAACATGGCGACACCGGTCACCATCACGGGGCAGAACTTCTTCACCGGACCCGGACTGTCTGCCATGTTTGGATCGGCAGCAGCGCAGAACCTGATGTTCATGAATGCTTCGACGCTGACTGCCAGTGTCCCGATGCGGATCGGGAATCCCGGTGTCGTGGCCCTGTCTGTGACCTTCCCTGGCAATCACATCTATCAGTTGGCAAATGCGTTCCGTTACTACTTTGGAAAGCTCGAATTTGCGATGCCAATGAGCCAATCCCAAGGCACCATCTTGCGATCGGTCACGATGGCAGATCTGAACGGAGACAACATTCGCGATCTGGTTCTGATCAGCCAAGTCACAAACGAAGTTCTGCTCATGAAAGGCAATGGGAATGGGACGTTCGGATCACCAACCAAGTATCCGGTTGGAACGACGCCCACACACGCAATCGTCGGCGACTGGAATGGCGATGGAAAGCTCGATCTGGCGGTCTCCAATGGTGCGTCAGGAAACGTCAGCATCCTGCTGAACAACGGCAGTGGCGGAATGGCGGGCGGCAGCACGATCGCGGTGTCTACTGGCCCGGAATACCTGCTACGTGGTGACTGGGATGGAGACGGAAAAGCGGACATCGCAGTTCTCCACTACTTCAGCAAAAACATCACCGTTTTGCGCGGAAAAGGAGACGGTACGTTCAAGCCGAATGTCGACAGCGGAAATGGAAGCACCAACGGTCGACAGATGGCCAGAGCCGATTGGAATGGGGATGGAAAGCAAGATCTGGTCGTTGGGGTCGACAATGGGAATCCGATCGCACTCCTTGGAGATGGCAACGGGGGATTCGGAAGTCCCAAAACCCTGACTCTGAGCCAAGGCGGAAGTGGTGGAGTCGTCGCAGGTGACTTCGATCAAGATGGGAAAGCAGATGTCGTCGTAGTTGGCACCGGGGGAAACAACAAGATCACATTTTTCGCGGGCAGCGGAACCGGTAGCTTCGGTTCAGCAGTGACGACGGACATTCCCTCCACCTCGGAACATCGGTATGCCGAAGCCCTGGATCTGGATCGCGATGGGAAGCTGGACTTGGTCTTCTCAAGCACATCCTCGGCTCCGGGCGTCGTTCATGTGTTCCGCGGAAAAGGAGGAGGCCGTTTTGACCCCGTGGTTGCGCTTGCTGTCAGCAACAATCCGTGGGTTCTGTCAATCGGCGATCTGAACGGCGATGGGAAGGAAGACCTGGTCGTTGCGGGAAGCTTGTCCTCCAAGCTTGATGTGCTGCTAAGTAATGCACAGTAAGTGCTGGTGGCGTGGACTTCGGATTCCTTTTCAGGAGATCTGGACCAGGCTGATTGTTGCCGACTCGGCATCGCCACGGAATGACTGAGCAATGTGCGGACACAACGTTCCAGTTCAATCGCGCTGGCGTCAATTCCCGCGCTGAAATAATGTTGATTCTATCGAAGCGTGCGTTTGCCATTCGGGGGGTCTTTGGGTGAGAGGCACGTGACGATAGGTGGGGTGATTCTGCGATGTCAGACGCAAACTCCCGCTGGCCATCTGATTCGGAACCGAAGCCAAGCGGCTTGCGGTCGGAACCGGAGTTTCGCGAGCTGCGGGCGCTGCTGATTGGACCGGAACAGAAGCAGATCCTAGAGATTCATCAGCGCCTGTCCGAACCCTCAGTTCCCTCAGTAGATGTCGTTGCATCCGTACTTCCCACCGCTTTCACGCGTGCGAGTGAGGGAGACAAGGCGCTTAGCAAGGCAATGCTTCCTCTTGTCGAGGGATCCCTTGCGGAATCGGTCCGGAAACGTCCGGATGCGATCGTAGAAGCCCTCTTTCCGATCATGGGCGCCGCAATCAGTCGCGCCGTGCGAGAGACGCTGCTGCGAATGATGCAGCAGACCAACTACGCAATGGAGCATGCCTTCTCACTGCGGAGCTGGAAATGGCGCCTGGAAGCGAGAGCAACCGGAAAGCCGTTTGGTGAGGTGGTGCTGCTTCACAGCCTGGTCTATCGCGTGGAGCAAGTCTTTCTGATTCATCCCGAAACAGGACTTCTCCTTCAGCATGTCTATTCCGATTCTGTTGCACCTGCCCCTGGGGAAGAAACCCAGTACGCGGCAATGGTTTCGGGAATGCTAACGGCGATACAGGACTTTGTGCGCGACTCCTTTCGCGGAGTCAGCAAGGCTGCTCTTGATAGCATCGATGTGGGTGATCTGTCTGTTTGGATCGAACGAGGACCATCCGCGGTGCTGGCAGGTGTGATCCGTGGAACTGCACCGCTGGCGCTGCGAAGTGTGTTGCGGACTGCGCTGGAGTCCTGTCATCGCGAGCATCTGGATGCCCTGAAGCAGTTTTCTGGCAATCCAGAGGAGCTGCGCGTTCTGCGACCGCTTCTGGAGGCGTGCCTTCAAGTACAGATCGAAGCGAAGCGTCGGAACACGGTGCTGCCGTTGGCACTGATCCTAGTCGGTGTCGCTGCTGCCGTCTTCTACGCTGGGCTCCGCTGGCAACGACAAGAGCAGAGACGCATCCAGATCGAGTCTGCAATCACGCGCCTTGCTGCTCAGCCCGGAGTGGTGGTGATCGACTCGAGAGGCGATGGGAATCACTACCGGGTACTCGCGCTTCGCGATCCAGATGCAGCAGCGGAGTCAGCGCTCTGCCAGAGCGCGAAACTGAATCCGCAGGACGTCCGCATCGTATGGCGTTCTTTCGTTTCGGGAGACGCAGACCTGGTCCTGCTGCGGGCGCGAAAGGCACTCCGTCCGCCAGAAGGAGTCACGCTAAAACTTGTGGAGGGAGTCTTGACCGCAAGCGGAACCGCAGAGGCAGAGTGGATTTCAGAAGCGCTGTCGATTGCTCCGGTTGTTCCCGGGATCATCCGCTTTGATTGCCAGGTGACTGCTCGTCCAAAGCCTCCCTCGTTGATGGAGAGACTGCTTGCCAAAGCCCAAGTGATTGAGAGTCTGGAACTGAACTTCCGCGCGGGCACCACCGAACTTCTCACGGGACAGGAGGCCGTCTTCCTCCGGGCGGCTGGCGATATCAAGGAACTGGTTCAGCTTGCCGAGCAGATTCATGACCGCAAGACGATGATTGAAGTCCACGCCTATACCGATGAGATCGGGAGCGCTGAGTACAACCAAAAGCTCCGTGAGAGCCGTACCAGCGTCATGCTCGCCATGCTGGGTGGTGCCGGGATTCCGGTGGGCTCGCTGCGCGCTGTATACCCACTAGAGGCTGATCGTCGACGGAACGCGCGTTCCGCAGGATTTCGGATTGTCTTCGTAAGTCCACATGAAAAAGGGGATCACGCTCCATGATGCAAAAGGCGCGGATGAGGAGTGGTGTGTGGTGAATTCTACCTTGGACCAGAGCGCTCGCAGGTACGCAGCGGGGGGGCAGTCATGATCCAAGCAAAGATCTGCATGCTTGGATCAACTGCCGTCGGAAAAACCAGCCTTGTGTCACGCTTTGTCCGCAGCATGTTCAGCGAGAAATATCATACGTCCATCGGTGTCAAAGTTGACAGCAAGGTTGTGAACTGCGCAGGCATCGATCTCATGTTGATGCTGTGGGATCTGCAAGGCGATGATGAACTCCAGCGAATACGTCACTCCTATCTCCGCGGATCCGCTGGCCTGTTTTTTGTTGCGGATGGAACCAGGAAAGAGACGCTCTGGACCGTCCGTCGGCTTAGCCAGGAGATTGGACTGTCCTCTTCGGTTCCAGCGCTCCTTGCGCTTAACAAAGCAGACATGACCCAAGCTTGGGAGATCACGGACGCTGATCTGGATGTGTTCGCTGGTATCGGATGGAACGTCGTGCGCACAAGTGCCAAGACAGGTGATGGTGTCGAGTCTGCGTTTGTGTGTTTGGGAAATCAGATCGCGAAAAACAGGGCAGGAGTACGGACATGAGCGAGCCGCTACTCGGGGATGTTCTCTGCCTGCTGAATACGGTGGTTTTTGAGCAAGCAGAGGACAAACAGCTTGTTGCGGCAAGCCCGATTCCGACTTGGTTTGCCGACCTGGTTCCAGATATTAGGAAGTTCAAAGGAAGATTTCCATTCATCGATACATTTTTGGCCGAAGCAGAGGAGTTTTGGGCGAGACAAAATCCCGGTCGCATCGACGCTGGTATGATGATTGAGACAGATGAAAATGATCGGATCTATGCGCTCGATGTGTCCGCGATGTTCTTGCATGGTCGTCGTTTTCTTGTGCTGGTCCATCGTGCTGACTACGAGGCGATTCAAGGGCACTTCCAACGAACCAGGAACCAAGCGCTCGAGCTTCGCGCGAAGCAGAAGATGTTAGAGGCACTACGTCGAAGCGAGGAAGATCTTCGGCACGCCAAGGATGCTGCTGAGGCTGCGACCCGAGCGAAGTCACTGTTTTTGGCGCAGATAAGCCATGAAATCCGCACTCCCCTAAATGCCATCTTGGGATATACCGCGCTCACGCAGATGGAGCATGATCCATCGGGACAGATTGGTGCAAATCTCAAGATCATCCGTCGAGCTGGTGAGTCTCTGTTGGCGCTGCTCAATGACGTGCTGGATATGTCGAAAGTGGAGGCAGGCAGGCTCGAACTGGAAGAGACGCCGTACTGTCCGGCCCAGATTGTGAAGGACTGCGCACTGATTCTCGATGCGCTGGTGCGAGAAAAACGACTGGATCTGGCGGTGGACGTGGAAGGCTGCGACGGCTTGTTCATCGTTGGTGATCCGGTTCGGTTTCGGCAGATTGTTCTTAACCTGCTAAACAACGCGATCAAGTTCACGCCAAGGGGTGGAATCCGAATCAGAGTTCGCGCGGAGCTTGGCTTGACCACGACGTTCCGAATCGAAGTGATCGACACCGGAATCGGAGTCGCAAAAGATCAGCAAGCGCGGATCTTTCAGCCTTTCACGCAGGCTGATGCATCGACGACACGCAGGTTTGGCGGAACCGGGCTGGGGTTGTCTCTGTCGCGCCGACTGGCCGAGGCGATGGGCGGGGAGATTGGCTTTGTCAGCCGCGAAGGGGAGGGCTCGACCTTTTGGTTCACGGTCCGCGGTACGGTTGCAAAGGCTCCGGCTCTGCAACCTGAAACGAGCGCTTCATTCCGCGTGCCGATGAGTGTCGTTACACAGGACGAAGGAGAGCGGACTCCGTTGCGTTCGGAAGGCGAGGAGGCGACGTTGCACAAGCCACAGGTTCTGGTTACGGACGACAACCCGATCAATCGCCTCTTGGCGGTACGAATGCTGGAACGTCTGGGGGCCCAGGTTGCGCAGGCCAGCGACGGCCAGCAAGCGGTCGATGCGGTCGCTGGTGCGGACTTTGACTTTGACTTGGTGTTCATGGACATTCAGATGCCAGTGCTCGATGGACTGGGGGCCACACGCGCCATTCGCAAGCTGCCTGGGAGTCGGGGGCAAGTCCCTATCGTCGTGCTTACAGCGACGTCATCCAATGAAGAACTGGACCCGTTTCTGTGTGAGTCTGCCGCGGCCGTGCTTGTAAAGCCGATTCGTGCAGAGGACTTCGAGCGAGCACTCCGTCAGCACAGCAGGAGTCGGGGCAAGGAGTTCAGTCCGTGAAACGGAGTTTTCTAACGCTTCATGTTTCCGGGCAGGATGTACTCGTACCGACGACGCAGAAGCTTGGTTGTGAGCGCTCTGTCAAGGCGTCGCAGCGCTTGGAAAAGAGACCAGATCTGCTTGTCTTCGAAGTAGTAGGAACGAACTTCTTTTTCCGAAAGGGGCTTCGCTTGCGGACTCAGCTGGGACAGCATCGAATGGCTCTGCTGGAGGAGTGTGGCGACGCGATCGGGTCGGCCTTCCTTCAGAAAGTTCGCGGCGATGTCTTTCACGACTTCGCGGGGATCAAAGTACCGACCGACCACCTTTTCAAACAGCAGATGCCGGAGCAGAAACGCAAGCGGCCTGGGTAGACTTCGGAGCGCGAGCGCCGGAGCCTGGGCCAGCGTTCCATGTTGGCGGAAGATCGGCGTTCCTACATCGAGATAGATCGCCTGGACGATTCCTTCTGGGGTCTTTCTGTGCGCCCAATTGGAGATCTGGGCATCAATTCCCAAAGGAAAGTCTGGGCGCGGATTGTGCAGGACGCTGCTCACGGTATCCAGGATGGCTGACAGGAATGTCGCAAATTCATCGTCGCTGGAGTGAAGCAGAACTTGATTCCCAATCGACTCTGCGGCAAGTCGCTCTTGGACAAGATAGGCCAGGTTCCGTCCTTCCACGCAGACCGGCTGGACGTGGGTCTTGGCGACCTGGACATTTCGATCGGCGAGCGCTTGCAGATACGTTTCGACTTCAGCCTGGTAAGCTTGAACTTCCTGTTTGCTGTGGAAACCCGCCATTCTCTTGAGCACTACATTCGGCAGATCATCGGCGAGGAGCACCGTCGAGATCTCTCCGTAACCGATGATCCGGACGCCGAGCTTGGGGGGAAGCGGAAGCGCCGGATCGAGGCCTCGTTCAAGCTCTTCCAGACGTTGTTGCGGCACTTCTCCTGTCATGACGACAGTCCTACCTGGCTCAGATCGTGAAGCACTGCGTCAAAGCGCTCGATGACCTCATCCACCTGCGCATCAGACAAAATCAGCGGCGGGAGAAACTGCAGCACAGAGGAATCGTGGCCAGCAAAGATGCACAGCAGTCCCTGTTCCAGACATAGCTTGCTGAGAATCGGTCCTGCCATCTGGGACGCAAACTTGATTCCTAACATCATTCCGACTCCACGCACTGCCTTCATTCCACTGCGCGGATGCCTGGGAATCAGACCTTCCAGGGCCGAACGGAGCTTGTGTCCAACGGTGGTTACCCGTTCCAGAAAGGACGGCGCAGAGCAGATCGCAAGTACGCACTCTGCAACCGCACAGCCAACGTCAGCGCCTCCAAACGTAGAGATGTGGGAAAATGGATCATCGGCAAAAACCGCCGCCAGGCGAGGCGTCATCACCGTCGCTGCGATTGGATAAATGCCGCCTCCCAGTCCTTTGGCGGTGACAAGCATATCGGGAAGAACGTGATAGTGCTCAATTCCCCACAGAAGGCCGGTTCGACCGAGTCCGGTCTGCACCTCATCGGCGATGTAGACGGCTCCGTGGTGACGGCACAACTCACTCACTGCGGAAAGATAGCCATGATCTGGAACCGGCATTCCCAAGGTGGCAGGAATGGTCTCAAGAATCACGGCTGCGACGGAGTCATCCATCACTGATCGCAGTGTGCTGAGATCATTAAAGGGAACTCGCACAAAGTCTCTCGTATCGACGAGAAATGGCTGGGAGTACTTCTCTTCTCCGGTTGCGACAGCAAGCCCGGTATGCCCGTGATAGCCCCCAATGGCAGAGATGACTTTGCGTCTCTTGGTGGCCCTTCGCGCGACCTTGATCGCCAAGTCCACGGCTTCCCCACCGCCGGTTGCAAACACCGTGTGGCGTAGCTCGCCGGGGGTTAGCTCGGCAAGTTTTTCAGCCAGGCGCACCCGCGGCAGGCTGGGTAGATGATGATTCCCAATGTCGAGGTGCTGGAGCGCATGTAGGAGTGCTCCGATCGCAGCGGGATTCCGGTGTCCCAGGTTGAACGTGCCGCCGTTTGAGTGACAGTTGATCAGGCGGCGCTTTCCCTCGGCATCGTAGATGTAGACACCCTCCCGATGACCCATCGCAAACGTCAGACCCATCGCTGACAGCCACTCTGCTTTGCCCGGCGTCTGAAATTTTGCAAACAGTTCGTAGACTTCTTCGCTGGTCGGTGGGTGCGGTGCGGGATGTGGCTCGGTCGTCATGGCTTCATCACATCGCAATCCCGACTTCAGATCAAATGCAGAATTTGATCATCCACGGGGGATGGAACGTCGTCGCCGTTTTTGTACCAGACAATTCCTGGCTCGCTGCGGAACCAGATGCGCTGCCTGCGGGCATACTGCGCGGTCTTTTGTTCGATCTCGATGAGCATGGCTTCTTGCGAAAGCTCTCCTCGCAGATGACGTAGCACTTGCTGGTAGCCAAGTGGTGGGAAGCGGAGTACTCCATGTTCCCGCGCACAGTGCAGCGTCTCTTCGACAAGTCCCTGCTCGTGCCAGCCACGGGTGCGCGCGGAGATTCGGACTCGAAGCTGCTCGGGCCCCGGATCAAGACCAATCCGCACCGTCTGATAGCGCGGTCCTTCGGCTCGCTCAGACTGATTTTCCCGATGCCAATCGGTCATTGTGCGACCGGTGAGCATGTGGACCTCGAGCGCGCGTTCGATCCGAACATAGTCTGCTGGCGCAATTCGGGCAGCGGATTGCGGATCAACTTCGGCAAGTCGATTGTGGAGCGCCGCGACTCCTTGCGCATCGGCCTCAGATCGAAGCTGCTTGCGTAGTGCAGGATCGGCTTCGGGAGTCGCGACCAGTCCTTCACACAGAGCCCGCAGATACAGTCCAGTTCCGCCGCAGAGCACGACATGTTTTCCCCGCTTGTGGATCGCCGCGATTGCCTGGTCGGCAAGCTCCGCATAGCGGGCTGCCGTCGCTGGTTCATCGATCGGAAACACGCCAATGAGGTGATGGGGAACTTGAGCAAGCTCCCTTTCCGTTGGTTTTGCGGTGAGCAGAGGAAGTCCGGCGCGTACCTGGAGCGCATCACAGGCAACGATCTCTGCATTGAGCCGTTGTGCCAATCGGATGGCCAGCGCGGACTTCCCCGATGCGGTGGGACCGACGACAACCAAGATCGGTATGGGAGTCTGAAGACGTGACATGGAAACGCTAGACAGAGAGGATTCCGCTCATAACAAGCAGTGGTGCGAGCACATGCAGTACGACATCCGCAGCCCCATGCGCGATCATGGCAAGCTCGAGTCCTCGGCGCGCGTAGAGCCAGCCACAGACCAAGCCGACCACTCCGTTCATGACAATTGTCCGCAGGACCAGCAGCGTGGACATGGGCAAAATCGCCTTCGCGGCGGGAAGGTGACCGATTCCGAACAAGAGCGCCGCAGCAATGTTTGCCGTCCACAGCGCGAGAGGATGGAGTGATTCACCTGGGTTCCGTCTCTGAAAGAGCCAGGTAAGTGGAATCGAAAGGAGACTCATCACCAGCAGCCGGAGGAGGAGCTCCTCGGTCACCGCGCCGTACAGACACGCGAGCACACCGTAGGAAATCGGCGCCCGCGTTGCAAACGAACGATTGAGTGCAGCAAGCTCTGGGAGCCGCGGCAAAAACAGAAAGCCATCTGCTGCGATCATGGCAAGCGCGGCGAGGATTCCCAATGCGACCGACGGCCAGACGGCACTTCGCACGGAAGAAGGAATTGGCTTCTTGAGCAGCAACGACTCGCTGAGAGGGGCAGAGAAGCCGACTCTGCGGGCGGCCCAAAATCCGATGGGAACTGCCAGCAGCAGCAAGACAGAGGTCTGCGCTGCGCCGATCACAGCGAGAGAAAATAGCGAAAGGCCGGTCTTCCTGGTCACCTGGGCGATCTGGTCTGCTTGGAGCGTCAGCGCATAGGGAAGGACTGCGATTCCTCCCAGCACTCCGAGCAGCCAAAACAGACCGACTTGCTTGCGAACCAGCGACGATCGATTCGACTGACTCGGGCTTGCAAAAGCAGGCAGAGGATTGGGATGGGAACTATCCACGGGCGATTCCTAACCTGTTCAGAAGGAATCCGCCACGCTTTTGTCGGTTCGTATCGAGCGGCAGCGGCTGCGCTACGTCGTCGACTGGCTGTTTTGAAGTTCTTTGAGCACTTCGATCGCGCCTTCGATGCGCAGCATGGTCTGCTGTACTTGCTTTTGTTTGGCCTCTAGCTCTGCCAGTACGCGCTGGCCGGCTTCGTATTCCTGAATCAGGGCTGCAAGGCGCTGGGTGATTCGTTCGTTCATGGTGTCCCTCGCACGATGGTCACGCTGCAGCGGGCTGCGCAGCATTCCGAAGTAGCTGATTGTACAGCAGGTCGCGGCTCACCAGCAGAGAAAGCTGACAGCAGGTGTTGCCCGAAACGACCAGTCGGGAAAAGAAATCCCAGCGATCCTGGGGACACTCCCTTTGGTTTCTCGATGCACCTGTTTCTGAGGAGCTCCGATGTCGACAAGCAAGATCATTGATGACCTTACGCATCTTCCCAACATCATTGCCGCGCTGGGCCTTGGCATCGCCCAGGCGCAGTCCAAGATGGATCTCGACTACCTGCAGTCGCTGGAGCGACTCGTGGTGATGGCGAAGTCGCTGCTTGGCGGCCAGAAGGCTTCGGGGAGCGGTAACGTCACGACGAGCGAAGATGAGCAGCGGAATTTGGCGCAGTTTCAGAGTGTGATCAAAGAGTTCCTGACGGTGCTTGCGCCGACTCGCTATCAGTTTACGGAGACAACCCTGACGGTGAAGCTGGAGCTTGCGCAGCACCTAGACGTATCGGGGACTGCTGGCTTGTCTGCCGGGATCGGGGCGGTGGCCATCAACGCGTCGCTGGCGATTGGTTACGGCAGCGATTATCGCGGTGCCGCTGAGTGTAAGACTGTGCTGCATGCCGTTCCGACGGATGCCAACACGATGCGGACGCTGCTCGATCGGGCCAATCAGCTTGGCACCAAAGATCTGTCGATGCCGCAGCGCCATCAAACCGACGCCGCAGTCCAGACCCAGGCCAGCTCGGTGTTTGAGAAGATGGTGGGCTACACCCCTGCGTCGGTAAAGGGCAGTGGCTCGACTGCGACCAGCACTGTCGCGAGCGCGGTCAACACCGTCGCGAGCACCACCAGCACAGCAGCGAGCTCGACAACATCGACGGAAAGCACGAGCTAACCCATCGAGACAGCTAGGAATTTCGCTTCGGCTTGCTAATATGGCCACGCATGCCCGACGACCCTGACGGACCGAATCCCAATCCCTTCCCGCGCAACCGTGGCTTTTCCGAGCAGCGCGTCTTGGTTCTCCACAACACGGATTTCGGAGAGAGTCCAGATGCTGATGCCGCCTACGATTCTCGCGCCGACGTCGTGAATCAAGCCCACGATGTGGCGCGAGCGCTGGTGACTCGCGGGCACTTTGTTGATGTGGTCGGTGTTGATCGGGATGACCTGCCCGACTTTATCGAGCGGCTTCGCAACGATCCGCCAGATCTCGTATTTAACTTGGTGGAATCGATATCCCAGCGCGACGAAAGATCCGTTGTGGTGACCTCGCTTTTGGAGGTCTACGGGATTCCGTTCACGGGTTCGGGGACGCTCACTTGTGCAATCGGCTTTGACAAGCTGCGAACCAAGTACGTGCTTCGCGGCGAAGGGCTTCCGACGCCGCGGGCGGGCGTGATCGAGCCGCTGTTCCGCTCAGGGATCGCGGATCTGGCCGCCGTCACTGGGGTTGGCTATCCGGCGATCGTGAAGCTCCTTACCGAGCACGGATCGCAAGGCTTGTCGTTTGACTCCGTCGTGCATGATGAGGAATCGCTGGTGCGCCAGCTTCGAGTCATGCGGGAGTACTTTCCGGGTCGGCGGATCTTGGTGGAACAGTACATCGACGGTAGAGAGCTGAACGTCGCCCTGCTCGGTGATCGGCTTCTTCCCGTCTGCGAGATCGACATGTCGCGGATTCCGAGCGGCAAGCCTCGGATCGTGACGTACATCGGCAAGTGGTATCCGGAGACCGAGGAGTATCAGATGATTTCGGCCTCGACGGTGGCAGTTGGGCTGTCCCCGACCGTGACCGAACGCGTGCTCAATGTGGCGCAGCGGAGCTTTGCGGCGCTCGGGGTCAAAGACTTTGGCCGCGTTGATATTCGCCTGGATTCCGATGGAACGCCCTACGTCCTGGAAGTGAATCCGAACTGCGACATATCCGACGGAGCAGGCCTCTCTCGGGCGGCGGCGGCAGTGGGAATTGCATACGACGAAGTCATCGAGCAAGTGGCGGTGTCCGCGCGGCAGCGCTTCTTGGAAGACTCGCGTCTACCCGCCACCAAGGAACGAGCGACGGGGTCTTAGGTCGCAAGCGGTGGTTTGTTCGACTAATAGTGGACCAAGATCGCGCCGTTCTGGCTGCCCACCCACAGTCGTCGTCCGTCGTAGATGAGGCTGGTCAAGGTGTGGCTGGTTCCGCTTGGAACCTTCGACCATGCCTGGCCATCAAACCGAAGCACGATGCCGCGATCACCGACCGCCCACGCCTCTTTGCTGCTGCGGCAAAGGACGCGCTGCAGGGTCGTCTCGACCGGGCTCTTGACGGGGCTCCAGCGTGCCCCGTCCCAGTGCATGATTGTGCCTTTGGCTCCGACGGCCCACACATCACGGTTGCCGCAGCTCGCGACGGAGAAAAGCCGCTCAGTGGTTCCCGTCGTGATGCCGCCCCACTGCTCACCGTCAAAGTGAATGGATTCACCGTTTTCACCGACGGCCCAGATATCGCGCGCCGAGCTACCATCGATGGCGATTAGATTTTCCGTCGTCGGCTTGCTTAAGATGGCCCACTCTTGTCCGGTGTAGTGCGCGACGGTGCCTTCTCGACCAACAGCCCAGATATCGCGCGCCGAGCTTGCCCATGCCGCCGTGAGCGCCGACGCACCGCGGCCTGCCAGCGTCGTATCGTGCCACTTTTTGCCATCGTACCGACGGACAGTCGTCCCAGTTCCGAATGCCCAGACGTTTTTGCCGGAAAAACCGACCAGCGACCGCGTCTGCGCAAAGCCGTAGCCTGGGACCTTTTCATTCTTCCATTTTCCGTCGACAAAACGCAGAAGTTCATTGCCCTGAACCGCCCAGATGTTGCTCGGACCCTGGGCCCACATTGCGCCAATGGGCTGGGTCTCGGGCGTGGTCTGCCTTGTCCACGTTTTTCCGTCGTAGTGCGAGATGTTGCCGCTCGGGCCGACTGCCCAGATGTCGGTGGGCCCAACGCCCCATATTCCGTGCGTCGGAAAGCTCGGGTCTTTGGCCGCTTGGGGGTCTTTGGCTTCTTTGGGATCTTTCGCAGGCTTGTGCTCTTTCCAATCTGTTCCGTCGAAGTGAAAGAGCTTTCCGGCCACCGTCCCGGCCCAGATGTCCGAGGTGCCGCTGCCCCACATCGCGCTGATGCCGCTGCTCAGATACGAACCGAAAGACTCCCCAGTGCCGCCATTTTGTGAGCGGAACAAGCGACCACTGTAGTTCGATCCGGCGGCCAGCCAGACTTCGCGCGGGCGGTGCCCCCAGATGGTCTGAATGTCGTTGTACGCGCCACTGCTGACGATTTTCCAGTCACTGCCGTCGTAGTGTCGGACCAGACCGCCGCTGCCCGAAATCCACACGTCGCTGGAGTCGAACCCGTAGACGGAAAACAGCGTGGCATGCTCGCTTATCGTCGCGGCTTTCTTGATCGATTTGCCATCGAAGTGAAGGACTGTGCCGCGTCGACCGACCATCCAGACATCCGCTGTCCCGCTTCCCCACGTCGACAGAAGCGATTCCTTGCTGCCCGTATCAACTTTTGTCCAGCCGGTGCCGTCGTAGTGAAGCGCGAGTCCCTCATCGCCAACCGCCCACGCATCCTTGGCCCCCAGGCAGTACACACCGTGGAGGTCAAGCGTGGTGTCGCTGTCCGACTTGGTCCACTCCGTCCCGTCGTAGTGCAGGATCGTTCCGTAGTCTCCGACGGCCCACACAAACTTGCGGCTGAGTCCCGAGATGGCGCGAAGCGTGTTTCCTTGCGGAAGGGGTCGCTGCCAGCAAAAGCCTCCCGACGAACAGACCTGGCTGCTCAGCTTGTCACCGCGTCCGCAGCCCGAAAAAAGCGGTGCAAAAGCGAGCGCCATGCAGACAAGCCACCGACGGCGAAGCGTCTGTTTCGTGGTCATGAGAAGATCACTATATCACGCACGGCACAAGTG
>CAYTGC010000075.1:0-19937 GCA_964437195.1 uncultured Myxococcales bacterium
CCGCGTGTCCACGAAGCGTCAGCTTGAGCTCGCCGGTTTCCACTTCCCACAGCCGACCAAGCCCGTCCGTACTGGTTGTGAGAACCCGTCTCCCATCTGGAGAAAACACTGCAGTCGTAAGCAGCCCACCGTGACCAGCCAGCTCACGCAGTGGCCGTCCGGTCCGGGCGTTCCACAGACGGGCGGTCTGATCGAGACTCCCGGTCAGCAGAAGCTCTCCGGTTGGATCAAAAGCGACCAGTTCCACTCGGTCCGAGTGACCATAGAGCGGCAACGAGTTCTTCGCCGTTCCATAGGTAAGCATCAGACCTTCCTTGGCTGCCGTCGGTACCGGGCGACCGTTTCGCAGCGCCGGAGCCGTCGACAAAATCGCCAGTGCCAGCGCCGCACCATCTTGGCCCGGCTGCTGTACAAGCAGGGAGGATCGGGCCCCCTGCTCTGCCGCGATCGCATCGGCATGCTGCGAGGACAGGCGCTGTTGCCGCTGTCGTTCCGCCAAAAGCCCAACCAACAGCAAGAACAGTCCACCAACAATCACCCAGGGCAACAAGCGACGCCGCGGCGGTGGAGGCGGCGGAACGACGGCTCGCCGAGCTTGCGCTTGCATGCTGGCTTTGGCCAGTCGAGCCACCCGTGGATCGATTTGGGTGGGCCGCTCGGCCAGATACCGCTCTGCCTCACCGATTCGGTAGCCAGCGAGTTGCTGCGCTGGCTGGCTCATCGGAACGCTAGCCGGTCCAATCCCGGTCAGGCTTCCGCCTTCGCGAGACGCTATGGCCAACAGCTCGCTGTGCCACTGTTCAAAGCGGCGCTCATCCTCGGGCCAGCGCGCAAGCTCGGGCCACACAGACAGCAAGATCGGGTGCGCCAGCTCAATCACTTCGCTGCCCGGTGCCTCCCGAATCAGCGTCGATGCAAGCAGCCGACTCAGCGACTCGACGTCTCTCGCCGCGCTGCTGTCCTCGCCTCGCTCGGGGCCGAGCAAGGACAGAAGGTCCGCTCGCCGCCGAGGACGAGAAAAGAGCACTTCTCCCTCGGCCAGGTGATATCGGTGCAGCAGCAGGAGCAGTGCGCGACGCTGAATAAACTGGAGGGCCGGAGGCTGACTGCGCCAGCTGGCTTCCGCAAAATCAGGTAGCGCACGCAAAAGCCCGCCCGCCGATTGATAGTCCTCTGCGGATAGAACTTTTGGCGTGGGACCAAGCCGAGCCACCTGCACAGTCCGCTGCATCACGGCGACAAGCAGCGGGAGTACCGATCCGCTGCGCTGCCCCGACTGAAGTGAAGCGCAGTACGTGTCAATGTCCTTGCCGAGCGCCTGAATGAGGCCGTCTTCGATGCGCAGGCCCGCCTCACGCGCAGGGCCACGAACCATTTCGGTCCACTCACTGACGTCGAGTAGGGGCGAAATCCACAGAATCTGGCGTTCGATGATGGACGCGAGTCCTTTGGCCACCACTGACAAACCCGATAGCGCATCGGAGTGAGCCACCAAAACGAGCTGCACCGGCAGACCGCCATCAATCGCCACACCCAGTGCTTCAAGCTGCGTCACGAGGCCTTGCCTGGCATACGGCTCGGAGAAAAGTAGCTCCTCGAGGTGATCGATCAGCAGAACGACCCGCTTGCCAGACTGAGCGATGCTTCGCAAAGCAAGCACCAGATCGTCCGCCGGGTGAAGTAGGCCTTGCGCCAACAGCTCGGCAAATGGGTCGAGCCCAGGATGGGCGACGCTCAGCAGCGCAACGCCATCACCGAGCTCGTTGTTCAGCGTCGCGAGCAGCCCGGCTCGCACAAGCGAGGTCTTCCCCACCCCGCACGGCCCGAGCACCGAGACGATGCGCTTGTCATCGATCAGCTCGCGCAGTCGCTGGACTTTGCGTGCTCGCCCGAAAAAGCGCCCGTTTTCGTCGACACCAAGCGGCGCGAGCGAAGGATATGGCGTTCCATCACTGAGTGGCACCATCGACCGCCATTATCGACGATGTGGCGATTTCTCCACAGAATACTGTCTCTGCCGGGCCCCGCATTCGTACCGAAGAAAAGTCCGAGGCAACAGTCACCACCAGCGTCCCGCCGGGCAGGCGCACGGTGCACGCCGCGCCAAGCGGAATGAGTCCACGTCGACAGGCAGCAACCACGGCGGCGCAGGCGCCAGTGCCACAGGCCTGCGTGATTCCACAGCCCCGTTCCCACACCACAACATCCAGACGAGGGAATGGCTGCGGTCGATTCACGACAAACTCTGCATTCGTCCGGTGAGCGAAGCGCTGGTCCGTCTCGACGTGTGGTCCCAAGCGAGTGGCCAGGGCCACGAGCCGGTCGTAATCAAGCGTCTCGTCGCAAAACTGGACCGCATGCGGATTGCCCATCGATATCAGCATCACATGCAGCGGCGTCAGTGATGGTCCCACCACCAACTCCACGAGCTCCGGCGCGATGAGCACCGGTCGACCCATGTCAACCTCGATCGATTCGACGGTCCGATCGGCCCCGAGGCTCAGCTCGCACCGCAAAGCCCCAGCTCCCGTGTCAATCGTCAAGGCTGCCTGACGGCTTGGAATCTGTGGCTCCGCTCGCATCTGTTCAAACACATAGCGCGCCACGCAGCGCAAGCCGTTGCCACACATCTCGGCAATGCTGCCGTCGGAGTTATGGACCCGCATCGAGGCCGAAGCGTGCTCGGAAATGCCTTCGGCTATCGCCAAAATACCGTCTGCACCAACGCCGCGGTGACGATCGCAGACACGACGAACCAGCGCAGGATCGCTCAGGACTCCAGACCACTCGGGACACGCGCGCAAATCGGCAACGACAAAATCATTGCCGAGGCCGTTCATTTTCACAAACGGCAGCCGACGAGGAAGTGCCGGCACGAGCACAGACGCTAGAAGGGTTGGGTTGGAGGGTTGGCTGGGCGAGGCGCAGCCGGTGCCGGACGCGGAGCAGCCGCCGGTGCAGCGGGAGCCGCAGGTTTTGGCGCTCCGAGACCCGGAACCGCAGGCGCAGTCGCAGGCTTCGGCTGTGCACTGGCTGGGGCTGCCACTGGATTTGCAGGCGCTGGAGCGGCCGCTGCGGGCTTCGCCACCGCTGGCGCAACACCGGGAACAGCCGCAGCCGCAGGCTTGGCACCAGTCGCCGCTGGTACGGTCGGGGCACCTGCTGGCGCCGCCGGAGCCACTGTCACGGGCAGCTTCACCGCGCCTGGAATTGCTGTTGGTGCGTTCGGAGCGGGCGCTGGTGCCGCAGCGCCAGGCATTGCTGCTGGTGCCACACCTGGGGTCGGAGCCGGACCGGTGGCCGACGCATCAGCACCCGCGTCAACCGCAGCCGCCTTCATTTTCTCTTCCAGCGCCTTCTGTTCAGCCGCTTTTTCCTCAGCAACCCGCTTTTCGACCTGCTGCTTCAGCGAATCTTCCGCTTTCTTCTTCAGGCTCTTTTCATCAGCCTTTTTCTTGGCCGACAGCTTGGCCAGCTTGTCCGATTCAGACTGGCTGTTGATGTAGGACAGCGTCACCGCCGTCAGCATGAACACAACCGCCGTCGCGGTCGTCAGGCGCTCGAGGAAGTTGCTGGCTCCTCGACCGCCAAAGACTTGCTGGGTCGCCCCCGACCCGAGAGCGCCCATGCCACCGCCTTTGCCTGCCTGGAGCAAGATCACCAGCATCAGGAACAGGCAGACGAGGACGTGGATTGTGTAGAGCAAGGTCATCATGTTGCTTCTGGAGCCTCGTGAAAACGAACGATCTGCAAGAATTCCTCTGCCCGAAGGGAAGCACCGCCGACGAGTGCACCATCGACATCGGGCTGCGCCATTAACCCGGCGATATTATTTGGTTTTACCGAGCCACCGTACAAGATTCGTACAGAGCCCGCCACTTCCCCGAGCTGTGCGTGAAGATATTGACGGATGAGCGCGTGCACTTCCTGCGCTTGCTCCGTGGTTGCGACACGGCCAGTGCCAATCGCCCACACCGGTTCGTACGCGATGACAGTTCGCTGCAACATCTCGGGGGTGAAGCCAAACAGTCCCTCAGCCAGCTGCGAGATGATGCGGCCTCGCATTTCACCGGCGTCGCGCTCTTTTTCCGTTTCGCCCACGCACACGATCGGCGAAAGACCGGCTTTGAGCACGGCCTTGGCCTTGAGATTGACCGCAGCGTCCGTTTCACCGAAGTGCTGCCGCCTCTCCGAGTGGCCGATGATCACGAAGCGACAGCCAACGTCCGCGAGCATCGCCGCCGAGACTTGGCCGGTAAATGCGCCTTGCGGCTCCCAAAAGCAGTCCTGCGCTGCGAGCGACACCGCCGAGCCATCGAGCCGCTTTCCAATCGGGTAAAGCGATGGAAATGGCGGCGCAATGGCCACTGACACTTCACGGCCTCGGACCGTTGGTGCAACCGCATTCTTGAGCGTGGTAGCTAAGTCCAGTCCTTCGGCAACCGTCTTGTACATCTTCCAGTTGCCGACGATGAGTGCAGATCGCCTCATTGTGCGCTCTCCGGTTCATAGAGGGCAGCAATCCCTGGCAGCGTCTGGCCTTCGACGAACTCAAGCGAGGCACCACCGCCCGTCGAGACATGGCTCACTTTGGACTCGACACCAGCTTCTGAAACAGCCGCAACCGAGTCTCCACCGCCGACAACGGTCGTCCCGGTTGACTCCGCAAGTGCTCGGGCAATCGCGAATGTCCCGGCGGAAAATGGCTTCTTCTCGAACAAGCCCAGCGGACCATTCCAAAACACCGTCTTGGCTTCACGAATCAGACTGGCGAACTCACGCGCCGAGGCCGGTCCGATGTCGAGCGCCATCTGGTCAGCAGGAACCGCATCGACATCGACGACCGTTCCTTCGCTGCTATTGACAGATGGAGCAACCACGACGTCCGTCGGCAGAACAATGTCAACACCGTCGCGGGCGCAGCGCTCGAGAAACTGCTTGGCGACCTGCAGCTTGTCCGCCTCGAGCTTGGATTTGCCAAGCTGCTTGCCCTGCGCCGCCAGGAAGGTGTTGGCCATTGCGCCGCCAATCAGCACGCTGGTGGCTACGCTGGCGAGGTTGGTAAGGACATTGATCTTGTCCGACACCTTGGCGCCGCCGATAACAACGACATACGGTCGCTCGACGTTGTGCAGAAGCCGAGACAAAAACTCGACCTCACGCAGCATCAGAAAACCGGCGCCGCGCATTCCTGGCGCGAAGTGCTTGACCATTCCCGCCGTCGAGCAGTGAGCGCGGTGCGCCGTACCGAACGCATCGTTTACGTACACTTCGGCGAGTGATGCCAGCGCCTTCGACAGCGCCTCATCGTTCTTTTCTTCGCCTGGCTCCCAGCGCAGATTCTCGAGCAGCGCGATTTCCCCGTCGCGCAGATCGCCCACCACTTTCCGAACACCGTCGCCCACCACCTCGTCGCAGAGCTTGATCTCTGGGACTTGTGGAGCAAGCAGCTCCGCCAGCCGCTGACCGACGGGAAGCAGTGTGAGGCTCGGCGTCTTTCCCTTCGGACGACCGAGGTGCGAACCCAGGATCACCCGCGCGCCACGCTCAACGAGACTGCGAATGGTCGGTAGTGCCGCACGAATGCGAGTGTCGTCGGTGATTTCGCCTTTGTCATTCTGCGGTACGTTAAAATCAACGCGGACGAAGACACGCTTCCCCGTCACGTCCAGCTCGGACACCTTGCGAATGGTCGCCATGGTCTGCTCCTCGCGAAGTTAGGCCGACTGAGACTTCTCAGAGACAAGCTTGGCCAGCTCGTAGAGCCGGTTCGAATAACCCATCTCGTTGTCGTACCAAGCGAGCACTTTGACCATGTCACCGACGATCTGCGTCGATCCAAGATCCACAGTCGCCGAGTGCGGATCGCCATTGAAGTCGCAGGACACCGTCGGCTCGTTGCTGACCGCAAGGACGCCCCGGAAGGACGGATTTTCCGCCGCTGCACGGAACGCCGCATTGACCTGTTCCACCGTCGCGGGTTTCTCAAGCCGAGCCGTGAAATCAACCACCGAGACATTCGGCGTCGGAACCCGCATCGCGTAGCCGTCCAGCTTGCCCTTGAGCGCAGGAATGACTTCCGACAGCGCCTTCGCTGCGCCCGTCGTGGTTGGAATCATCGACAGAGCCGCTGCACGCGCCCGACGCAGATCCTTGTGCGGCAGGTCGAGAATGCGCTGGTCGTTGGTGTAGCTGTGGATCGTCGTCATCATGCCGCTGACGATGCCAAAGTTATCGAGGAGCACCTTGGCAACGGGAGCCAGACAGTTGGTGGTGCACGAAGCATTCGAGATGACGTGGTGCTTGTCGTGCTGGTACTGGTCCTGGTTGATCCCGAGCGCGATCGTGATGTCCGGGCCCTTCGCGGGAGCGGAGATCAGGACCTTCTTGGCGCCGCCGACGTCGATGTGCGTCCGAGCCTTGGGCGCGTCGGTGAAGACGCCCGTACATTCGAGGACGATCTCCACACCGAGCTTGCGCCAGTCGAGCTTCGCGAGATCCTTTTCAGCCGTCACGAGGATCGGCTTGCCATCGACGATGATGTTGTTTCCGTCAACGCCGACAGTGCCGTCGAAACGACCGTGAACCGAATCGTACTTGAGCAGGTGAGCCAGCGTCGGGGTGTCCGTCAGGTCATTGATGGCGACGATTTCGTAGCCAGCCTTGGCGGCGTCCTTTTGCCAAGCGCGAACCACACAGCGACCGATGCGACCAAAGCCGTTGATGCCAATGCGAACAGCCATAGTTGTGTCCTCCGTATCGACAGGGGGAAAGGCCCCCGGTTGGCCGAAGATATTAACGCATCGGCCCGAGAGCGGCGAAGGATAGTGAGCAGCGCCCACTGCGTCAAGGTCTTGCCAAGCGGAACCCTGATTGGACATAACCCCCGCGCAGTTTGCGAACCCGGTCATGCCTACCTATCGACTCCACATTTGCTACGACGGGACCGACTTCTGCGGTTGGCAGCGTCAGAAGAACGGCCCGTCCGTTCAGGCCGCGCTTGAAGCTGCGCTCAGCAAAGTCGCAAAGCAACCGGTTGCTTGTCGGGCGGCAGGAAGAACCGACTCGGGCGTGCATGCGCTCGGTCAGGTGGTGTCCATTCGCTTGCCACGCGAGCTACCGGAAAAAGCGCTCATCTACGGCACCAACAACCACCTGCCCGATTCCGTCGCCGTGATGTCCGCGCAGCTTGTTGGCGACGATTTCGACGCCCGCCACTCATCGAGCGGAAAGCTGTATCGCTATCAAATTTGGAACGGAAAGATCCGTTCACCGCTACACACGCGGAACCATTGGTTCGTCGGATATCCGCTCGACGTCGAGAAAATGCGACTGGCCGCACAAGTTCTCGTGGGAAGACACGACTTTCGCGCATTCCGTGCCGCGGACTGCGAACGAGAAACCACCGTTCGTCTCATGAAGCGAATCGAGGTGCTGGTACCGGAGCTGGATCCCTCGGTGATTCACATCGAAGTAGAGGGCACTGCGTTTCTCAAGAACATGGTCCGAATCCTGAGCGGCACCATCACTGCTGTCGGACGAGGGATGATGTCCGTCGAACATGTGGCGCAGCTTCTACAAAGTGGCGATCGGACGAAAGCAGGACAGACCGCACCCGCATGTGGTCTCGTCTTGGTTCGCGTCGACTACGGAAAACGCGAAGGGCCTTGAGGCCCACGCTACGAGGTCGGAACGTCCGTCTTGCGACGGAATTCGGCATGGAGCGTCAGATCGAACTCGTCCAGATGGGCGATGTCGACGACCACGTTTGTGCCAACAGCTAGCTCGGGGAGCGACGGAACGCGCTGCCAGATGGGAACCAGATCGAGGCGAACCAAGTTGTCCCGGATCACCGTCGCTGTCGTCTGACTGATGCCTTCCTGCTGAAGGAACCGGATGCCGTAGTAGCGCTCCATGTTGCGCTGAAACTCGTCGTAGGCGCCGTACGTCTGCTCAAAGTCACGCATCAGCTTGAGCAGTTCACCTTCGCTGTCCGCGTAGGGCGACGGCTCTTCGTACAGCCGAGCAATCAGAATCCACTGGTTTACCAAGTCACAATACCGACGCAGCGGCGAGCTAGACCAAAGATACTGGGTCACGCCAAGTCCCGCATGCGGCGCCGGATAGAGCGACAGCCGAACCTTGCCACTGTCTTGGACTCGATAGAGCGCACGAATGTCGCGATCGCCGAGGAGTTTGCCCCACGCGCTGTTTACGTAGATCATCAGCTCGGCGACGACTTTGTCGGGTGGTCCGCCGCGCAGCCGTCGAGTTACATCAATCTTACCGTCTGAAAACGAGAAGATGTAGTCGATCTGTTCCTGCTCGGGCTTGCCTCGGATCGTCTGCAAGCGGCCCGCTAGTTCATAGAGGAACAGAAGCTCGCGGCCAAACTCGAAGTCAAGCTGACCCTTTTCAATTTTTTCGACGGAGAACTGGCTATCAATCGCTGGATAGCGCAGGTTGCGACGGATGGGAACGCGCTCGAGCCGGCTCTCTTCGCCCAAGATCCGATAGGAACCGTCGCCAGCCACCGTCAGATACAGCGACACCGCCGGACAGTCATGCCCCTCGCTGAGTGTAAATGGAGCGATGGCCTGCTTGGGCAACATCGTGATCTTGTCACCCGGCATGTACACCGTCGAAAGTCGAGCCCGGGCAATCTCATCCAACGTCGAGCCGGGCTGAAACCCGAGTGCGGGCGCGGCGATGTGAATGCCAACTCGCACCGTCCCGTCGGCCAGTCTCGTCACACTGAAAGCGTCGTCGATCTCAGTCGTTGACGTGTCGTCGATACTGAAAGCAGCTACATCGGCGAGCGGCAAATCCGGCAGCGGGTCGGTGGCCACGGTCGTCTCAATCGCCCGACCCTTCGGGAAGTAGTCGAGCAAAAACCGACCCAAGTGGTAGCTATGGCTCCCGTCGAGTGCTCCACAGCGAATCAGCAGCTTCGCGGGTGACAGGTGCGTCGACTCACACGCCTGCAGGATCGCTTTGTGCTCGATCCAGCTCGGGTCCGGCTTGTACAACACGGTTGGCATCCGCGCCGCAACCTCGCGCGGCAGCTCAAAAGCCATCAGTTGTTCCGCCAGAGCAGACTGCTTCTCGAGCTGTTTCTGCTTTCGCTGCGCTGCTTTTTCCGCCGCCTGACGAGCTTCCGCCGTCACAGCCTGAAATCGTCCTGTGCCGCGGCGAGCAAAGTGCGTTGGCGTGCCGTACAGAACCGTCAGCATCGCTGCCGATTCAACGGAGGACGGAGCATGCCCAAAGTAATCGCGGGCCAGGTCAGCAAACTCGAACTCGCTGTCGCCAGCGACTTCCCAGAGAAACTCGCGATCAATTTCCGCTGCCAGCTTTTGCGCCTCAGCGAGGATTTCGAGAGGCTGCGGCTTGGGAAAATGCAGGAGCACCCGATCGCCACGAACTTTCTCGCGTTTGCCGCCGGGCAGCTCGACTTGGACTGCGCCAGCTTGTTCTGACAACAGGGTCGCGGCACGAAGCACGCCACCGTCTTCAAACAGGACGTTCATGCGCGATCGGCTTTCTGGCTAGTAGGATCGACGGGCTGGGCAACGGCTACCACTTCTCGGCGTCTTGAATCACGCTCTCGGCTGTGGCGGCGAGCAAGCGAACCTGACCGATGGTTGTCTCGGTGCGCGCGTAGTATTCAATCTGGTTGGTTTTCGCATTGGGATAGCGAGACAGAACGACGGTTCCGACTTCCTTGCGCCCATCGAAGAAACGGACCGTCATGATGTCGCCAACCTTCGCCGCACCCGACATCGTGCCCGATCCCGCCGAGGGTTCCTCGCCCTGCGCGACGTAGTCACTAATCGCGAGACGGAGAAGCTTCTCCATCCAGTTCTTGATCGAATCGTCACGCTTGTCCGGCGTCGCTTGCTCAGCGAAGAAGAACGCCTGCGGATTCTGACGGCTGCCTTGGACGAGCGTTCGAGTCTTTTCGCCCACCTTGACCTCAACGCGATCGAAGTCGGCCCGCTCGAACCGATGCAGGCGACGCTCCATCAGACGCGAATCGGAAAACTCAAAGTCGGCGACGATTCGCTGCGACAGGAGATACACCTGCCCCTGCGCATCACGAGCGTAGTAGTCACCGCTTCCGTAGCTTGTTCCACCGAGGACGAAGGCATACGAAAGACCCTTGGCTTGAACTGTCAGCGTCTTCTTGCTCCCGGTCAGGCCAAGCTCCTTGGCTTTGGCATCATCGACGGTACCGAGTGTCCGCAGCGCCTTGAGAGGACCAAACAGACCCAGCAGTTCCACTGCGCCATCGTTGCCTCGATACTCCTTCACCGTCGTGATTTCCTTCATCTCAACCGGCGGCAGCGATGGTGCAGCAGGGGCGGCAGTTGCCGCGGGAGAACCGGACGACGGCTCGGCGGCAGGCAGTGGTGGATGACCCGGAGGCATCGCTGGCTCACCGCTCTTGTCGCCGCCCTTGGCCGAGCCAGGTGGCGGAGTCGCAGGCTTTGCCGTCGGCAGAACACCAGCCTTCACCACCGACGGCGGTGTCCCGACGGGCCCACTCGGATTCGGCGCAGCCGGAGCCACGACCGGAGCTGGCGGCGGCGGCGCAGGAGGATTGACCGGAACTTTGCTCTTGGTCCGAGTCATGAGCCACGCATATGGCTCCCCGTCTGCTCCAGTCTTGCGCGAAACGACGACTTGCTTGGTCTCATCCTCGTACGTCAGGCTTGACACTTCCTTTTTTGCCACGTCGAGTACGACGACACTGTCCGTCTGCGTCTGTGTGCGATCCCGTGTCCACGTCTGGTACGCAAAACCTACCGCGAGCGTCGCCAGCAGCGCATGTGCATAGACCGGCGACAGACCTTGCTGCCCTTTCACTGTCTTCATGAAGCCCTCCGACGACGAACTGAACGGGTATACAGCAGACCAACTCCCAGCACAAACGAGGGCAAAAGGAGCGTCGTCAGCCAAAACCACAGCTTCTCTTGGCCTTTGGTATGAACGATCGGCACGTCTTGGTCTTGAACCGGCTCACCGAGGATTGCTTCCTCCTGCATCAGCCACTTGACGCTGTCCATGATGAGCACTCGATTCGGTAGCCATGGCACAAGACCGTCGCTCATCGCGTCTGCCGAGCCGATTGCCACCAGTCGCAACTCCCGCTTGTTTTTGCCGTCCTTGCCCGGATCGAGCATCTTCTGCGCCACTGCCGCCACCTCGAACACCTGGCTCTTTTCACCCGTGTCGAGCTGGAAGTTGCGATTGGTATCCGCAAACGTGTTCGGCATCGAACGAAGCGTGAAATCGAGCTGCATTCCCGTCGGAACGACTGGCTCGCGCTCGAAGAAGCCACACTTTGGCAAGATCACGCCGGCACGACCGGAGTTTCGCGACAACGTGGTCACCGAGACGTGTGAGCTGAAGCTCGTCGAGACGATGTTTTCGCGATCGTTGTCTTTGTGGGTCCGCACCGCGTACTTCTCGGGATGGCACAGCACCTGCGCAGTGAACTTGAGGCCCACCTTCTTGAGCACCGGAGCCAGATCCACCGCCGTCTGTTCCGCCGTCGGGTCGAGCAGAACCAGCAAATGCCCGCCTTCTTCGAGGAACGTCGACAGAGCGCTCACTTCCTCCGCCAGGAATCGTTCCGTTGGGCCCGCGATGACCACCAGTCCTGCATCCTGTGGCAGGCGACCGGCCAGGCCATTCTGGACTGACAGCGACCGTACCTCGTAGCCGAGGTTCACCATCATGGTTCGCAACGCACCGACGGGAAGGCGCATGTCATCTTTCATCAGGTCGAGCGCGCCCGAGTCAAACGATCGCTCCCCGTGGCCACTCGTGAAGTAAACAACCCGACCTGGACGAGAGAGCTGAAGCAGCCGCTTCTGCACATCTGCATCGAACGCCAAAAGCTGACCGCGCGCAGTGTCCACGCTCAACCCGATGTTGATCGTCTCACGGCTGCCCGGCTTGCCCTTCTCGTCGAGCTGCGTGAGCACGATCATCCCGTTGCCAGATACCGACATGTCCTTGGCCCGCCCAGGCTCCAGTGCGTGATCGAGAATCTGCACCTGGAAATTCGGCGACAGCTTGGCCAGCTCATCAAAGTAGGGCTGCACCTGCTCGCGAACCTCGTTCGCCGTCGGGAAGAACATCGTCACCTGAATGGGCTTGGTCAGGCTCTGCACCACCTTGCGCGTGGTTTCCCCCGGCTTGGTGTTCTGGAACCGGGCCAGGTCCATCTTGGAGTTGCGCTCCGTCACGACGTAGTTGCCCGCCGCAATGAAGATCGCCACCAACGCGACCGACAGCCCGCTGTGCGTCGAATAGGTAATGCGGTGCGGCTCAATCGCCTCAGCACCGCCCTGCCCATCCGTCATCGAGTACATGGCTTGCTGAATGAACGCGAGGGGAAGCGCACCCAGCAGCACCATCATCGGCAAGAACACCTGCGCCATGCTCGCGGACTTGTCGTAGCTCTTCCCCAGGGCCGACCGCAGCGACTCTTGCAGACCTGCCGACTTGAAGTTGAAGAGCAGATAAACAGAAACGCCGACGATGACGAGCAAGCCCGACAGCATCATGTAGCCCAGAGCGCGCTTTTCCTCTTCATCCTTGGCTGAGCCGCGTCGGGATACCAGGCCCACCAGTCCCGCGAGGAGAAGGAGCGACGACAAGAGAGCCGCCCCTTTTTGGAGTCCCTCCGTCGTGAGCATCCGCTCCCCAAGAAAAAGCACAAACAAGCCGACGAAGAACAGCACCGTCGGCCAGAGCACCACCTGAATCGACTTCGGACGATTGCCCGTGTTGGTTCGCTGATCCGCCATGGCTAGCTGCTCCACCGTCGCGACTCGAGCACCCGCGTCGTCGCAAACAAGAACACGTAGGTCATTGACAAGTAGTAGGCGACGTCTTGGAGACTGATCGACCCGCGCATAAACGACGGGAAGTGTTTGTTCCACAGCGCCAGCCACGAAAAGAACTGATCAAACGGACGATCGGTTACGGGCGCCAAAAGCCACGACAGAAGCAGCGCCACCGAGATCGCCGCACCAACGACAATCGCGACGAGCTGGCTCTTCGACAGAGCCGACGCAAACATTCCAATCGCAAGTCCCGTCGAGCCCATCAGCATCACACCGAGGTAGCCAGCGACGAGATGACCCTTGGCGACCTTGCCGTGAAGCAGAACCATCAGCGGCATGTAGATCGACAACAGGTGAATCCCGAGGAGAAACAGCAGCGCAGCAAAGAACTTGCCGAGCACGATCTGGTAGTCACGAATCGGCGACGAAAACAGCAGGTTGATGGTGCCAGTTTGACGTTCTTCGGCGATAAGACGCATCGCCAAAAACAGTCCTGCAGCCTCGGCAAGGCCACCAGAAAAGAAGAAGAACTGGCTGATCACTTCAGACGACTTGCGGGCAGTATCGCTGCCAATGGCAAAGACGTTGAACGCCAGGCCATCGATGAGCAGCAGTACCGCCGCCACGACCCAGCCAAGCGGAGAGCGCAGATACGCTGCCAGCTCGCGGCGAATGATGAGAGCGATGGGTTTCACGGCAACCACCTCAGAGCTTCAGTTGACATTGGGAAAGCCTCACGTCGCAGGAGGCTGGGGGGGTGACGGATGCACGAGGCGCTGGAAGATCGACTCCAGCTCGAGCGCCTTGCGCTGAAGATGGAGAAGCCCCAGGCCAGACTCCACCACCGCACGCGCGACTTGGGCGCGTCGATCATCACTGCACTCGACTTCGAGCCGAACGCGCCGCGCCTGCTTCGAGACGACCCGCGCGACCAGCACGCCCTGAACCCGACCGATCGCTTGACGAGCTTGATCTGCGACGGCGTCGGATTCACCTTCCAGCTCGACCTCGAGTACGCCACCTTGGGCGCTCCCGTGCGCTTGCTGAGAGATCGATTCCTCGGTTCCATCTGCCACCAGCTTGCCGCGATCGATCACCAGCAGGCGATCACAGGTCTGGCTGATTTCCGTCAGAATATGGCTCGACAAAAGAACTGTGTGCTCGCCGCCGAGGCGCTTGATAAGCTCGCGCATTTCGACGATCTGCACCGGATCCAGACCGCTCGTGGGCTCGTCCAAGATGAGCAGCGACGGCTTGTGCACGAGCGACTGCGCCAACCCGACGCGCTGCCGGTAGCCATGCGACAGCGTCGCGATGTTATCCGTAGCAACGTCCGTCAAGTTGCAGATCGACAGCGCATCACCGACATAACGAGTCAGGTTTTTGCCGCCAACGCCTTTAAGCTCAGCGACGAAACGAAGATAGTCGGTCACAGACATCTCGTCGTAAAGCGGCGGCGTATCAGGCAGAAAACCGAGGCGCTTGCGAATCTCGTGCGCCCCTTCTGCGAGATCCAGCCCGTCGATCCGCACCACACCGGACGAAGGCAGAATCAGGCAGCCCAGGATGCGAAGTGTCGTCGTCTTTCCAGCGCCATTTAGGCCCAGAAAGCCGACGATTTCGCCCTTTTCAATGCGGAAGCAGAGGTCGTGTATCGCCCGCTTCCCTCCGTAGTATTTCGTGAGGTCCTCAACTTCAATCATCGAGCAGTGTCTCCACCGAATATCAGCTACGGTTTTACTTATTTCCCGCCTCGCGGCGAGCCGGTTTCCCGCTTGCACCGGTCAGGAATGTGCGCGGCAAGATACGCATAGCCGCCGACCATTTCAACCCCCCAACAACACACCGTTTCATGGCCCTGGACATAGAGGACTTGACCCTACGGAAAGGTCTGCATACCATCCCGCTTCGCGCAAGGTGCGCGCTCCCTTCCAGAAAAAGGAGAATCCAATGAAGACGGTAGTTGCATTCGTCATGGTCAGCCTGATGGGGCTGGCCGCCTGCGGACCCAAGGCCCAGACCACCCCGGCAGCCCCGGCCCAACCGGCCGCCCCGGCTGCTGCGCAGACCCCGGCTGGCGCCCCCCCTCCGTAATTTCGGTGGTGCGCTGGACCTCACCTGATCTAAACGTCAGGAAGGTCCGAAAAGGAGCCTGTCACTCTCGTAGTGGCGGGCTCTTTTTGTTTTTCGGTCTTGTGGATCGGGTCGGTCTTTCGGGTCCGGTGGACCGGACAGTGTACGAGTGCGACGCCCGAAACGGACCGGCAGGCGGTGACACTTCTCCCGGTTTCCGTCGATGCAGAGCAGGTTCATTGCATCCACGCTTGCGGCACGCCGGATGCAACAGCACAGGTGATTTTCGGGCGCAAGCACCCCATCACTCATCGAGACAACATGCCCCATCGAATCCACTTGAGTCCCTGCCGGAGCGGTCACGACCCTGCGCTCACCACGGTCACACACGCCGCCATTCGCGCTGATGAGCGGCTTTGGCGGAGCCAGCGTTTTGTCGGGCTGCGCCTCTCTGACTCACAGCTCCTTGAAGTGCGACGCTGCCCCGACTGTAACACCGAGCTGCTCAAGCCGATCGGCGGCGCGATGGCATTGCGCATGCTGATGGGCCGACTCGCGAATGAGAGCGTGCCAAATCCAATCCTTCAGAGCATTCAGGTGCTGTCGCAGTGGGCAGATCGCTTGACCGGCGCGCAATCGAAAATTCCAGAAGCTGAACGTCACGACGCTGACACGGTTTGCATTCCGATTGGAACGCCGCTGTTCGAGGCCGAACATCAGATGGTCAGGGCCGCGCTCAAGGTGTGCTCGGGCAGTCGCAGCGAGACCGCCAAGCTGCTCGGTCTATCGAGAAGAACGCTCTACAACAAGCTGCAGAGTCTAAAAAGAAAGCAGATCTTGACCGAGCCGCTGCCTCCACCGAGTCGTCGCAAGCAAAAGCGGATGTTCGCCGCTGCCCCAACCCAAACGGTGTCTCAAGACGTTCAGTGCAACCGCACCCCGCTGAGCGAGCCCAACCGCAGCAATGAGCAATCGGCTGCCCATTCAAAATGTGGGCCTCGAGGGAGCAGACAGCTTCCCTTGTAGAAAGGCCATGCTAGACTGGCCGCATGTTGGTTCCCAAAGTTGCTCGTCTGTCGCTCGTCGGAGCCGTGCTACTGTTCTCACCGTCGCTGTTCGCCGCGAGGGTGGCAGTTCTTGCGCCAAAAATCGAATCCGATTCCACTGTTTCCGAAGGCCGACGCAACAAGATGCACGACTCGTTGGCCCAAGGACTTGGCGACGCCGCAGGATCTGACTGGGCCGTGCTTTCCGCTGAGGAAGTTCGTCAGCGATTGAGCAGCAATGCAGACCTTCTCAACTGCCAGAAGGGCGGCTGCATCAATCAAGTCGCGAGCCAGCTCCAAGTCGATCGTGTTGTCGTCGCTCAACTCGCGATCAAAAACGCAGTGGGCGGTAGCACGTATCAGATTCGGTTGACCGCGATCGACCCAACGGGCAAGCAGACCGATGTTGCCCATTCGGGTCGCTGCGGCGATGACGGCGAAGGCTGCAATCTCACCCGCGCCTTTGAGTCGATGCGCAAGACCTCGATGGAGTTTGTGCCAAAGCTCAAGCCTGCTGCGCCTCCGCCACCAGTCGAGGTAGCCAAATCGCCGGTTGAACAGCCGGTTGCACCTCCGCCAACTCCCCCGTCTGACGGAGTGCTCAAGGATCCGACAACACCCCCGACGATGACCACCCCGAACGGAACGGCGACACCATCGGCGACACAAACTACTCCTCACACCCGAAACACCGGCTACCGAATCGGCTGGATTGCGTCGGGCATCGTGGCGGGTGGTCTGCTGATCACCTCGATTCCGTTTTTGATTCTCTCACCGCGCGACGGTCAGCCGACCTGCACAGACGGACGTCCGTCCAATCAGTGTCCGACACGCTACCAAGGCAACTTGGCGACAGGTCTCGGTCTACTCGGTGGTGGCATTGCCGCCGCGACGGCATTCGGGGTCCTTTACTATCTTGATCGGCGCGACCTGAAGCGCTCCCAAGGCCAGGTCGCCGTGCTCCCCATCTATCTTGAAAGCGGAAGTGGACTGGCAGCCATCGGCCGCTTCTAGCTTTTGTCGCGGAGGGTCCGAGGATGAGGCTCACATTTTGTCTTTCCGTGGGGTTGGCCTTCCTTGCAATCGGCTGCACCACAGCCAATCCCGACTATCCGGACATGAGCGCTTGCGCCCTTGGTGAAAGGCGCTGTGAACTTCGAGATCGGGCCATCGCGATGGTCTGCGGCCGAGACGCGGACGACCGACAGGTTTTTCTCGAAGAGCCCTGCCCACTACAAGCCACTTGTGACGTCGGCCGATGCCAATCGCCCGCAAGCGGACGTACCTGTCAGAGTGTTTCCGACTGCGCTGCGGCCGAAGTCTGTAGCCCGCTGATTCAGCCAGGGACCTCGACGCTGAGCAGTTATTGTGTACCCGCACTGCCGAGCGGGGCATCGGCATCCGCACCGTGCACCAAAGATGCCGACTGCGCTTCCTATCGCTGTCTGCAACAAAACCAAGGCAAGTTCTGTCTCAAGGCATGCAACACCGACGCGGTGTGTGGCGCTGGTCGTCGGTGCTTGACCCTGTCGATCACCGTCACCGGTGTGCAGGGCCAAGTGATGACGTGCAGCGCCCCCTGATGCCCAAACAACGGAAAGAAACCGGCCTCCGAAAGAGGCAACTCACGATGAGGAAAGAGGACAAGTGATGGTAGCGGCCCGTTGTATCAAGTGCGGAAGCGAAAATCCCAAAGAGGCACTGTTCTGCACAGCCTGTGGGCACGCGCTGCACCAAGCACAGAACGATCCGCTCGTTGGACAGACGATCGGAGGGCGCTACCACTTGGTCGAGCGAATCGGGCAAGGTGCGGCCGGGACGATCTATCGCGCCGAGCACACCACGCTCCGTCGGCGAATGGCAGTGAAGCTGCTGCACCAGCAGCTTGCCCAGAACGAAGATGCCGTCGAGCGATTCCGTCGCGAAGCGATCACCGTGTGCGAGATTGACAACGACCACATTCCGCAGGTGTTCGACTTTGGTCGAGCCGAAGACGGTCGATTGTTCTTCGCGATGGAATTTCTCGACGGTGTACCGCTGTCACTGGTGCTCGAACGAGAAGGTCGCCTTCCGCCTGAGCGAGTCACGGACATTCTGACGCAGATTGCCGACGGGCTAATGGAGGCGCACACACTCGGATACATCCACCGAGATCTGCGCCCGCGCAGCATCTTTCTAACTCGACGACGCGGACGCGCCGACTTCGTGAAGATCCTCGACTTCGGCCTCGCGAAGCTGGTACAGCCCGAGCTGACCGACGCACAGCGAACAGCCATGGGCATGACCTATGGCGATCCCCGCTACATGGCCCCCGAGCAGGCCCGAGGCGAAGTGGTCGATCGTCGAGCGGACATCTATTCGCTCGGTGTGCTCGGCTACGAGATGATCTGCGGCGAGCCACCGTTTAAGGGCCAAGGCACCTTCGACGTTCTGAGCAAGCTGATTGAAGCACCAGTGCCACGGCTCCGCGACAAACGGCCAGACTGTCCGCCATGGCTCGAGTCCGTTGTGCGGCTGGCGCTGGCGAAGAAACCGTCTGAGCGATTCCAGACCGTGGCGCAGTTCCTCGACGCGATGGAGCGCAAGAGCGTGCTGCAGAACCAGCCGCCGCTGCCAATGCAGGTCGCCCCAGGTGCGAAAGCTGAAGCGATGAAGAAGCTGACGCCGCTGAATCCCCCCGTCGAGACACCGCCCAAAACCCAAGAGGTGCGGGCGTTTATGAGCCAACCGGCGATGAAAGCGATCAGCGTTCCCGTGGAGGAACCGCCGCGTGTGGTCGCGCAGGCAACCCAGACAATGCCGACCGTAGCGCCGGGAACTCGCGCCGCAGCACTGGCGGCCGCTGTCGCGCAAGACACAACGCCACAGCACGAGCAGCCACAAGCGATCAAAAAGACACTCGCCTATCCAGCGGTAAAGGTTGGGGCCCGGCCAGAACCGGTCACGCCCGCGCCCCAAGCGGCAAAGCCGACAGCAACAGCCCCTGTTGTCCCTGCACCGGCTTCTGCGACAGCGCAAAAAGAGCCGACCCAGCGCGCCATGGCACCACAGGGCGCAAAGTCCGCGACGCCAGCCAAGTCTGCGGCACCGCTGAAAAGTGGTTTTGTCAACATAGTGGCGACGACGATTGAACGTGGCGACCCGACACCACGAACCGCTCGCGCGATGGTCGAGCAAGAGTCTCTCGCATGGGAGGAAGCAGCGCTGCCTGCCCTTTTTACAAACGAAGTTGACCTGACCGAGTCCGCGTCGTCGCGGGATGTGCCCAAGCTGCACCCATCGGCGGATACTCCCGTCGAGGAAATGAACTTCCAGTCGACCAAAGCCGCTGAACAAGACGACAGCGACGAAACGATCGTCCAGCGCACGTCGATACCGGCTGCTACCCCGGCTGCCGCCGCCCCGACGCCGGTCGCGACGGCACCAGCCAAAGAAGCAAGCGGGCCAGCCCAGGCTGATGCGACCAAGGCTGCGGCTCCTCGCGAACCCGTCCGAAAAGAGACCAGCGCGCCGTCTGCGCAGCGTGACTCCAGTCGCATTGCAGCCATGTCGACGCCCGCGGGCGTCCTGGGCCGGGAGCCGAGCGGTCCAGCCGCCAAGCGAGCCGAGCCGGTGAGACAGAGTGCCGCAGTCGTCGGTCCCTCGCCGGAGATCGAAATCCCACGAGCCAAGTCCCCGAGCGCATCGTCGGAGGTTGTTCCACTTTCCGCACCTGCGATTGGACGACAGACCAAGCCGGGTCTCGGACCCATTACGGCGGCGGGTCAGCAGTCGCTTCCGGTGCTGGAAGTTGCGCCGCCAGCGTCCATGTTTCCACCCAGTGATGAGGGACCGAGCGATGAAGATGCGACGGTTCCCAACCTGAAGAACGCCGAAACGCATCGCGTGGAGAAAAGCGGCGGCGACAGCCAGTCTACCGAGACGGTCAAGCATCCGAAGCTCGATGAGGCGAGTGTGC
>CAYTGC010000076.1:0-19896 GCA_964437195.1 uncultured Myxococcales bacterium
TGCCGATCGAGCACTCGATGGTCAACCGCGCGATCGAAAACGCGCAGCGCAAGGTGGAAGCGCATCACTTCGACATGCGCAAGCACTTGCTCGAGTACGACGACGTGATGAACCAGCAGCGCAAGAGCATCTACTCTCTGCGTCGTTCGGTGCTCGAAGGTCGTCTGCCGGGCTTTGACGTCGAGGCGATCTTGGGAGGAAAGGGAATTGCCCCGCCACCGCCCAAGGATGCCGATGACAGCGACGAGCATGTGGCCGTGACCGCTCCATCCGTGGACAAGGTCAAGGCCGATTACGAAAGCTGGCACAAGCGGCTGGAGCCGGTCGTCAAGGTAATCGTCGATGCGTTCTGGGAAACGCCCGAAGGCGAGGCCCAGGGCGACGGTGCGCACTTTGGCGACAAGCCGGGTGAGCTTGCCAAGCCCGGCGCAGGTTCCGGCAAGCTTCGTGATGCGCGGGCGCTGACGCACGAACTGTATCGTCGCTTTGGATCGGTGATCGAGTTCGGTACCGACGAGCAGACCAGCAAAGACAAGGCGGTCCAAAAGATCGTTCACGAGACCGCGGTGTCGCTGATTCAGCAGCGCAAGCGCGTGTTCGATCTCGCGTATGACTTGGTCGAAAAGGTGGTGGTGGAGTACTGCCCCGAAGACAAGACGCCGGACGACTGGGACATGCCAGCGCTCGCTGCGGCACTGAAGGATCAGTTCGGGGTCGCGGTTACGCTCACGGATGTGAACCTGGAAGTCGGCTCGATTGCCGACATGGCGTGGGAACAGATCGAGAAGTATTCCGAGTCGCGCGAAGCCGAGCTGGGACTGGCCTTCCTGTACTTTGCGCGGCACTTCTGGCTCGAAGAGATCGACTCGCAGTGGATTGATCACCTCAAGGCGATGGATCACCTGCGCGAAGGAATTGGTCTGCGCGGCTACGGCCAGAAGGACCCGAAGCAGGAGTACAAAAAAGAGGGCTACAACATGTTCATGCAGATGACGGACACCATCTCGCAGAACGTAGCCAAGAAGCTGTTCCTGGTCCGTCTCGATCAGCAGTCCCAAGTTGAAACGCCCGAGCAAGAAGCCGAGCAGAAGCTACCGGAGTTTAAGCACAAGGCGCGGCGCGTCGTCCTTCAGCACCAGTCATCGGCCACGTCAGGCGCGGAAGACGAAAAGAGCACCCGCGACACAAGCCGCGACGATCAAGCCGAGGTCGAGGGCGACCAGACCAAGCAAAAGACGCCCAAGCGTGAAGAAGCCAAGGTCGGTCGCAACGAGCCGTGCCCATGCGGATCTGGCAAGAAGTACAAGAAGTGCCACGGCGCAAACGCCGCGTAGCGTGCAGTTCACCAATATGAAGCAGATAGAATGCTTCATATTGGTGGCCTCCTGACTGCTTCCTCCGCTTCCTCCTGTTCCTTTCCTCTCTCTAGCCGCTCACTGTCGGTTGTCTGTCTACCAAATCCCAGGAATGATCAAATAGGAACGCGCTTTCCACTCCGCAAACTCGGGATAGCGGGACAGCGAGCGTTCCTTTTTGATCATGTTGGGAATCCAGACCGACGCGACGAACAGTCCCAAGATCACAAACGTGCTGTAGTGGTTGGCGATGATGCCGAAGCTGGCGTAGATGAGCAGCTCGCCAAAGTAGTTGGGATTGCGCAGCCGCGACCAAAGTCCCGTCGTGAGGAGGACGCCCGGACGGAGCGACAGACTGACGTGTTTTTGCATGTCCGCCGCGAAGTGAAAGAACACGCCAATGGCGTAGACAAAGACAGCGATACCGCACTGCCAAGGCAGCGGCTCGCTGGTGTTCCCGCTGATGATGAGCCACGGCGCGAGCCAGTACAGCGCCAGACCGAAGAAGCTGACCAGTCCGTACCACAGCGGCACCGACTTTTCCCACTGGCTGTCGGGGAAAATGTAGCTCTTCAGAATCCACAGCACGCCGTAGGAACCGTGGACGGCAAAGTACAGCCAAGCGCGCGGACTGTCCCAGATCCCGTAAACAGCCATCAGCGCGAGTACATACACCGCGGTCATGCCCTTGTGCGCATCGATAAAGTACTTGTGTTTCATCACAATTGCATCGCACAGCGAGCCTCTTTCGACAAGCCGCAACCTGTTTTTCGCGATGGTGCTACGATGTCGGCAAGAGGTTTCTTATGACGTCGCTGCCCCTGCCTGAAAGCTCACGCATCACAGCGCTCAATGCACTGCACTACCTGGCTGATCCCTACCGCTTTTATGCGCGATCGTTTGCGAAGTTCGGCGATACGTTTCTGTTCCATGGGCCAAACGGTCCGGTGGTCCTGACGCGCAATCCGGAACATGTCAAAACGATCTTCACACTCGATACATCGCAAATCGGAATCTACCCCGAAGATGGCATCGACATTGTGACCGGGCCCAATTCCATTTTGGTTCTCACTGACGAGAAACACCGACGGGAAAGGAAGCTGCTTGGGCCTCCTTTCCATGGGGCGCGGATGAAGGCCTACGGACAGGTGATGCAAAATGCTGCGAGGCAGGAAATGCGGACTTGGCGCGAAGGAGAGGTCGTTGACTTTCAGCGGGCGATGCAGCGGATCTCCTTGTCCGTCATTGCGCATGCAGTGTTCGGTCTGTCTGATCCGGTGGAGTCGCATCGAACGCAGAAGCTCGCAGTCGACTACATGGAGAGCCTGAACCCGCTGATGCTGTTTTTCCCCGCGCTGCGGCGTGAGTATTTCGGCTTCAAGTTCTTTGGTAAGACCTACGAAACCCGGCGACAGATGGAGCTTGCGCTGGATGAGCGGATTGCCGATTGTCGGAAGCGCCCACCAGGGGACGACATCCTCAGCATGATGGTGCACGCGCAGTACGACGACGGCAGCACGATGTCTGATGTGCAAATCCGCGATGAGCTGTTTACGCTTCTGCTGGCCGGTCACGAAACGACGGCGCTTGGTCTTGCGTGGATGTTCTACCACCTGTATCACTGCCCCGAAACGCTCGTCCGCTTGCGGCAGGAACTGCATCATCTGGGCTCACATCCTGATCCAGAAGCGATCGCACACTGCAAGTATCTCGACGCCTGTGCAAACGAGTCTCTGCGCCTGTATCCGGTCGTTGGGGAGACATTCCGCAAGCTACGCGTGCCGATAGAGATTGGACCGTACACCGTGGCGGCAGGGAATGCGATCTCGGTCAGCGTCATCGGAGTCCATCACAACCCTGCGATCTATCCTGAACCCGAGAGGTTCCGCCCCGAGCGCTTCCTGGAGCACAAGTTCACTCCGTTTGAGTTCGTTCCGTTCGGTGGGGGAACCCGTCGCTGCTTGGGGGCTGCGTTTGCCAACTACGAGATGAAGTTGGTTGCTCACGAGATCTTGTCACACGCTGAGCTTGCCCCTGCCAACGACAAGGCGATAAAGCCGGTGATGCGCGGTCCTACGTTCGGGCCCAAAGGCGGCGTTCCGATGCGAATCCTCCGCCTCTCCCTTCCCAAGACCGGACTCCCGAACTAAACGACGGGCCTTAGTAGCGGAGGAGGAATCCGCCGCGGTATTCCTTGTAGCTGCCCGCGCTCTTTACGCCTTGTACTGTGCCGTAGAAGCGGGCGCAGTTTGCGAGCACTTCACCAAACACCGGCAGCTCGACACCGCTGAACTTGTCCTTCCCTTCAAACTTGAGGAAGTTTGCGCCCTCGACGATCTCGGTGTCGTGATAGCGACCGCAGTCCCACACGCCGGTCTTGAGCGCGCAGTCCATTCCCAAGTTGTAGACCGGGGTTCCGTAGGCAGAACCGGCGCTGTTATCGACCACTGCAACGATGATCCCGGTCGCGGTCACTTTCAGGTAGATCTTGCCGCTGCCACTTGGTCCCCACGACGGCGTCGCTGGTCCCCACGTACCACAGCCGGTAAAGTCTGTGCACGGGCGGCTTTCGTATTTCATCGTGTACGGCCCAAGCACCACGGTGGATGCGCCCATCGGGAACTTGCTCGCCAAGTTGAGCGGAGCACCGGTGCAGCTTGCCGGATTGTGGGGATCATTTGAGACCGCGAGATCAGGCATCGACAAGTCTGGCATCGCCATGTCCGACACCACAGACAGATCGCTGGAATCGCCGCCGTCCCCAGCCGCGAAGGAGAGATCTGCACCTGGGAGTCCCATTCCCGATGGCACATTGCCGCCTTCGGTACACCCGCCGAGCAGCAGAGTCACTGTGGCTGCCGCGCACAGCAGACCAGAACAGAGAGCGTGAGAGTGGTTCATCATTTTCCTTTGTGGCCTACCTAGTCAGGGAATGCAAGTATAGAATCGGCTCGAAAAAAGTCGCGGAAAGACCGCGATTCCGTCGAAAGCTTGGACGAAAAGAGGAATTCCCATGAATGCATTCTTCCTGCTTCCTGCCGCAAAGCCACTGGTGGTGTTTTCTGTTCTGCTGGTCTTGAAAATGGCCGGCGTGGCGTTCGCGACCGCCAATGCTCGACGGAAATCCCTGGTTGTTGTGAATCCCGAAGACACCGGAGTCAATCCGGGCTCCCATGTTGAAGCGCAAGAGGCCCCAGAAGTTCTGCGTGCCAAGCGTGCACACCAAAACGATCTGGAGAACATTCCGGCGTTCCTTATCATCGCGCTGCTGTTTACGTTGACTGGCGGATCATCAACGGGAGGCTGGGCGTATTTCGGAGTCTACTTTGCCGCGCGGCTCCTGCACACGATCACCTATCTGGCCCAGAAACAGCCGTGGCGGACGGTGAGCTTTGCCATCGGACAGGTCACGCTGCTGGGTCTGCTCGTGCAGCTTGTCCTCAAAGTTCTGTGAGACTTGTGGCGGCTAGTCCTCGTCGGGCAGTTCTTCGTAGAAGCGCACGAACAGGTTGAACTCACTGCCGCCGAGTCGAAGCTCGTTGAGTGGGCACGGTGTGCTGCGGATGCAGCGATCATGCAGGGCACCGAGCCGCTTGCGATCGTGGGCAAAGGCATTCCAGTCGCCCAGTTTGGGATCGACGATATCGAGGAGCCAGTCAGTCTGCGGCCCCGGATCGTTGAGCGATGCGCCTTGTCCTCCCAGCTCGGCGGTGCCGCTTACCATGTAGGCAAGGTCGGTTTCGGACAGAACGCCTTGCTCAAGTTCGGTGCCGGGATGGGTGTGATACGTCCCAATGAGCTGCTCACCCGGCGCGAGCGGTCCGAGATCGGCAGCAATGAAGTCGAGGGTGTCCCCCGAGAAGCGAAACGGCGGCACGACCACCCGGGTGACATCGACATCTTCGCCGAGCCGCTTGCCGAGCAGAAACGCGGCGACCTCGGCGACCTCGGTCGGGCCGAGCCCTTCTTGCCGCATCGAGACTTCTTTGAGCCGCCGGAGCTGACAGACCTGGCGACCCGAAAACCGGATCCGCGACAGTCGCCCATCGAGCTGCACGGCGATGAGCCGGGCTTTTTTCTGACACTGGGCATCCGATGCCAGCCTTGGGTGGGGCACTTCGTCGAGTAGGGCGTTCAAGATTGCGGCGTTTCCGAATGCGTCCTGAGGGGCGAGGCGCGGAATCAGCTCGTCGATAAAGCCGCGCTCACGCGCCCGATCGAGCGCATGGACCGACGGAATCGGCGAGCGGCGCTTGAACCCGACACCGATCAACACAGCCGCAAGCCCAATGGCATAGAGCGCACACGCAAACAGTGCGCGTCCCCACTGCGTCGCTCGCTCCCCCGATCGAACCCGTGTCATCGCTTCGATGCCGTCGGTAACTTTGCCGAAGCATCGCTCTTAGTATCGCGGACCTGGGTCTATAAATGCACAAATTTTTTGTAATCTACAAAGACTACGGACAGTTGCGGAGATGGTCGTCTACGGCAGGGTAGGCAGTTCTCGGGCACGCGGTGCAAACGCTTCCGTAGATGCGGGCGTGCTGTCCGGTTCCGCTTCTGGATCGGGATGAAGGGAGGCCGAAATCACGGCATCGGCACCCGCTTGGATCGCGACGTCATAAAAGCGCGCCAGGTGGCCCATCGCCCGGACTTCGATTCGGTGCGGGCCGACGCTCAGGCGGAACCGTGCGGGCTGTTGGCCTGGGTTGGGGACCAGCAGAGGCCTGTCATCGAGGAGAACGGTAGATCGCTGGGGCACAACGCTGAGCACCAAAACACCCGTCGGTGGTGCTGGCGCAGGCCCGTGACACCCAGCTGCAGTGGCAGCGAGGCAGAATCCCAAGCTGCATAGGTTCCAAGACGCGGCGGTCATGGCGCTTTTGCCTCGCCATCGACGGGCTCGGCTGAGGGAAGGTCTTGGGCTGGCACGCAGTCGAGCCGCAGCGCCGAAGGGCCGAGTGGCACGACCTGAACCCGCAGGCCTGCGACGGGCGTCCGGTAAAGCGCTGTTCCCAGGGTTTCAGTACTTGTCTGGGTTGCGAGCTGAAAGTGAACTTGCTCGTCGCCGGTGTCGGAAAGCACGATGCGTCGCGGCTCGACTCTGCTGACGCCTGGCAGCGCCAGCAGGGCCTTCCACAGCTTGTTCATCACCGTTACGGATCGTAGGCCGGTCGCAACCAGCAGAACGCCGCCACCCGGTCGTCCGAACAGCCCGGTTCGTTCCGCCAGCTTGGCCAAAAGTGGCCGTCCGATCTGGCTCACCGCCTGACTCAGCGCCGTGTCGCCGCGTTCAGCAAACGCCACCCCGTCGCCACTTTCGTGCTGTGGGGGCGTGCTTGGGTCAACTAGGAGCTGCCAGCCACCGCGTACATGTGCCGACCACAGCCGCGGCACCGTCCCGCGTACCTCACCAATCGGCGCTTGCAGACTGCCGTCAAAGCTGAGCCGCAGTCCACTCCACGCGCTCTCCGGCGCACAGCGATCGGGATTCCCGATCTCGACGGGCTGCGAGTTTTGGGAAAGCAGCTCGCGGGCTTCGCCGACAAGCTTTTCTTCAAGCGACTGCGCACCACTCAGCTTCACGCACAAGAGCACGGGCGGCTTGCCATCGACGCGCTTCGGCTTCGGCAGAGCGGCCTGCAGCTCACGCAGAAGCCGTGCGACATCGACCTGCGAGACGATCTTGAGCGACAGCCGCCCATCCGTCTCCGTCTCTTCGACGACTCGATACGACGTGACAAACTCGCGAGCGCGCGGAGCGATCAGATACAGCCGACCCCGCAGCTCGGGGGCACTCTGCTCGACCGCTTGTGTCAGCGCCTGACTCATCGCGTCGCTGAGCGCCTGGCTCCGTGTCTTCGCGGCATCGTCGGTTTGCGCAACCTGTACCGCCGTTTCGATCTGAAGCTCTTGCGAAAATGCCGACGACAGGCCACCGAAAAACAGAGCTGCACAGAGGGCCAATGTCAGCTTTCCGCGCGATCTATCCAAGCCAAAGCCCAATCCCATCTCAGTGTTCCTCAGACGGAGCTGCGCCCGCATCTGGGGCCACCGCTTCCGTTGCCTTGTCGCTTGTAGCACGCTCTTTGGCTGCTGCGAGTGGCAACGCGAGCCACAGCACGACCGAGCCTGTCGATCCGTAGTCCAGGCGCTGGATCGATGCGTTCTTTGGATCGAGCTTGGCCACAACGTCTGTGCCACCGAAGCGAGAGAGTGCGGCTTTGTGATCGCGCAGAAGAATCGGCAGTGCTTTGCGCAGTTTTTCTTCGGCTCGGCTGCGCGCCACCCGTTCGGCCTTGAGCCTTGCCACATCTGCCGACGGTGGATACAGATCCGCCGCACAGCTTGCGACCGCGACAAGTCGGCCTTGCGCAAAGTCAACCTGAACGCCAGGCGCGAGCGTCTGGGGTTTCTCGCCGAGCGCAGGGACTGCCACGGCGCACAGCAGTGCACTGCCCCAAAACCAAGACCTCAAGACTTTCCTCCAGCGGAAGCGGGTGCAAAGCGGCCTGGCGTCGCAATCCACGCGGCGATGTCGTCAAATCGGGGCCGCAGGCTCGGGCTCATGACGACGGTCATGTGATCGGGGTCAATCGAGTCGCCGAAACGTCGGCCAAGCTGCCAGTGCGTGATCGGGCCTGACGTCTCTGAGACAAAGCGGAACTGACAGCCTGGAACTGCCATCAGCGTGTCACCCGCACCCGCGACGCTGAGTATCGGAGTTCTGATTCGTCCGAGCTTGGCTCGATACGAGCGGCCATGCCGATCCGTCCAGTCGCGTCCGAACACCCAGCTTCCCATCTGGGCGAGGTAGGGCAGCGGCTCGTCGTCCGACCCAGTACCGAGTCGCACCGTCGGAAAGTAGCCAAGAGGACGCGTCAAAAGCAAAAGTGTCTCAAAGGTCAGCCGCTTCCGCAGCCAGCGGCTCGCCAGCGGTTCGTGATCGCGCAGCCAGACGTTGGTCGCGACAAGGACCAGGCCGTCAAATCGTGCCGCATCCGGTATGTCGAGCGCCTGGGTCTGCCAGGCCAGCGCGACATTGCCAAACAGACTGTGACCGACCGCTACTCGCGGCAGACTCGGTGCCGTCTGTTCGAGATACGACGCAACCGCCGCGCCATCGCAAACCAGCGTGTCGAAGTCCCAGCGTGAGCCCGAGGCGGCAGTCGGGCCGCTCTGACCATGGCCTCGCTGATCGAACCAAAAAACCTGGATGCCAGCATCGAGAAGAGCGGACAGAAGCCCTTGTCCGGCGGGGCGATCAAGTGTGCGCCTATCGACCATCATGGCATGTGAAAGTGCGACCACTGCGCGGGGGGGCGTCTTGGGCCGACACCACTCTCCGCGGATGATTGCGCCGTCCGACATTCGCAGTGCGACAGGCTCTCCGCCGCGCAGAGCCGGATGGCTCGCGGTCACAATGTCCCAATCGTGTGGGACCGGAAGCCGTTTCGCCAGATGAGACACAGGAGCCACGATTCCTCGTTTTGTCGGCCCATGGTAGCCTGAATCGCTGGGGAATGACTGGCCATGGCCAAGCTGTTCTATCGGGATGTCTCGGGGACTACAGGATCGGTTGAACTAGGGTCGGTGCCCGTGGTGATTGGGCGCGCGACGGACTGCCAGATTCAGACGCAGGATGCGCAGGTGTCCAGGCGTCACGCGCGCGTCATCTTCGACGGTGCATCGTACTGGATCGAGGACACGGGCAGCGCCAACGGTGTCTATGTCAACAACGAGAGAGTGCCGCGCCATCAGCTTCGCCACGGCATGACGTTTCGTTGTGGGCACCTGGAGGCGCGCTTTGAGTCAGATTCGCCTGCTGTGCCTGTGCCTGCTGCGAGTCCGGCGGCGCCTGTGCCTGTGCCACCGCCACCGCCGGTCGTTGCGCCTGTGCCACCGCCACCGCCGGTCGTCGCGCCTGCGCCGCCGCCAGTCGCTGCGGTCCCACAGCCTGCTCAGGCCCCTGCTGTTTCTGCATCGGAACTCGCAAGTCTGCGCAGCGAGGTCGAGAGCGAGCGAAGAAAGCGAACCGACCTCGAGTTCGAGGTTTCGGAGCTAAAGCGCAAGCTCGACGAAGCGCAGGCTCGACCGGCAGCCACTGGCGAAGGCGATGCAGAGAAGCTGCGTCGTCGAGTCGAGCAGCTCGAGTCGGAGCTAAAACGGAAAGGTGGCGGCGGTGGTAGCCCGGCTGGCGGCGGTGGTGGTGCGTCCGTTGAAGCGCTCAAAGCGGCGGAGGCCGAGCGCGATCGCCTGAAAAACCGCGTCGCCGAGCTCGAATCCAAAGCCAAAGAACCGACGAAGAACGACGATCAAGAGATGGAGCTAATCCGGCTGCGTCGAAAAGTCGAACAGCTGGAAGCGGATCTGCGTCGAGTTCGTGGTGGCAAGCCTGCCGAGCCCGCTCCTGCACCGAGTGGAGACGCGCTCGTGGCCGAGCTGGAAGAAAAAGTCCGTCGGCTGATCACGGAGCGAGACGAGGCGATCCAAAAAGCGAGTGCGTCGGTTCCCGTGGCTCAAGCCGCCGCGCCGCCGACCGATCCGAAAGTCGCCGAGGAGCTGGAGCGCGCCAAACGCCGAATCGATCAGCTCGAGTCCGAGCTTCGCCGCAAGCCCGTCGGACAGGTCGCTGACAATCAGCGTGCGACCGAGCAGCGTACGGAGCTGGAATCGGCGCTGCGCCAGCTACGCGATGTGGAAAAAGAGCGCGACAGCCTGCGCGAGCTGGTGGCCAAATCGACGGGAAGTGGGCGTCCATCCAAAGCAACGCTCGACGGAATTCAGACCGTGAGCGACGGCTTGGCTGACATTCGGGCGGCGTTGCGTGCGGCGGGAGATGACGTAGCGCTCGAACAGCTCGAGCAGCTTCGATCGACGCTACGGCAGGTGTGCAGCGCGCTCGGGCTCTCGACCTAGCAAAAAACTCCGAGAGAGCGGCATCGGGCTACTTGTTGCGGACCGGTTTTTCCGGCTCGGTACGAAGCAGCGTGAACTCCACCTCGGCGGGCTGGATCTCGTAGGCGATGCCCGGCGGCAGGTTGACGATCTGCGGTCGCTTGCGGAACACCGATCCCACTGGCTTGCGCTCGTCGGAAGCTGTGTCGAGCATGAGCTGAGGCACGTCGAGAAAACGATCGAGTCCTTGGCCGCGCAGCACAACCATCGCCGTCGTCGGGTTCAGTCGAACATTCTGGGGTTGACCATTCGGCGCAATCGGTACGCTGGCGTAGTGCCGCTCGACCAGCTCGACGACCAGCGTCGCGGTAAACTTCGGTGGTGGTTCGTCGGCCAAGCGCACATGTTTCGGCAGCGGCGCCAGCTCGACGGGGACCGTAATCGTATCGCGGACGTTCACCAGCGACAGCGGTCGAGACAGCACGTTGTGCATGCTTTCGAGCACGTTTTGGGCACCCCGCAGCCGCACCAGTCGTGGCGTCGCTGTCGCCTGCTTGAATCGATAACCGTCCGGTGGCTCACCTTCGATCGTCAGGTTGACGCCGAGCGAGACCGACACCTCGGGCTCAAAGTGCATGTACATGCCGACGGGAGTGAAGCTCTCAATGCGCAGGCTGGGGGGCAGCCGAACCATTTCCGGCACAAAGCGCAGCTCTCCGTCGCTCAGGTTCGACATGTCGATGACAATCGGCTGGAGCGCGGTGTCTTCGATTCGGCTGATCCTCGCCCACGGTCCTCGTACGGTGACGCGGACCTGATCGAGCTTCTGATCGGACACCATGATGCGGCCCCGAGGCTCGATGTAGTTTACACGGACGTACATTGTCGCACTCTGCTCTAGCTCGGTGCGCACGAAGATGGCCAAGCCGACCGCAACGATCAGCGCGAACGCTTTGAGCAAGAGATCTTCGACGAAGACGCGGTATAGGAAGTCGCGCATCGGCTCTACTCCGGCTTCGCTTTGTCAGCGTCCGGTGGTGGTGTGGCGCTGGTTTCATTGGCGACATCGCGGATCGCTGGCAGCTTGTGGGTGTCGCCGTCGATTCGTACGGTCTCACGCGGTTCGGGATTTCGTGCGCTGGCAATCGGCAGCGTCGCCAGCTCGCTGAGTGGCGGCGTTTTTTCCGCTGCACCTGTCGGCGTGGCCAACGCAGTCGGATCGGGCAACGGATGGGTCGAAAGCGCCTCATTCGAGGGACGCGAGCCCATTGATGGCAGCGGCACGCCACCCAGGCTGATGTCGTTGGCTGAGCGATCGGCTTTGCCGGTTCGGCCCGTCGGACGATCCTTGCCCTTGTTCTTCTTTTTCTGAAACAGTCCAAGCAGCGCTTTGCGGACGTTCAGGGCGTCGAGGTCGCGAATGATGTTGCCGCTGAAACAGACCGAGATCGTGCCGCGCTCTTCGCTGACGACAACGACAACGGCATCGGTTTCTTCGGTCACACCGACAGCGGCCCGATGGCGAGTGCCAAGTTCTTTGTCGAGCTTGCTGTTGCCGGAAAGTGGCAGCACGGCGCCCGCCTGCGCTATCCGTAGGTTGCGGATGATGACCGCACCGTCGTGAAGGTGATTCGCTGGCTCGGGGACAAACAGGGTCACAAGCAGCTCTTTCGTCACTTTCGCGTCGAGATCCTGGCCGACTTCGCCCAAGTGATCGGAGAGGTCGGCGTCTCTCTCGAGCACAATGAGCGCACCGATCTTCTGTCGCGCCAGCTCACCGGCGGCCTGCACGATCTCTTCGATGACGTAGGTTTCCTCGTACTGCCGTCGCATAAACAGGTTTTGACCGACCTGCATGAGCGCGCGCCGAATGTCCTGCTGGAACAGCACGACGAAGAAAATGATGAAGTAGTTGATCAGGTTCTCGAAAAGCCACGAAACAGCGACGAGATCCAGCCGCTTGGCCAGAAAGTACAGGCCGGTGATCAGCGCGAGTCCCGTCATCGCCTGCGCCGCGCGTGTGCCTCGGACCAGCTTCAGCGCCCGGAACAGGATGTAGAAAATGATGACGACGTCGGCGGCGGCGATCAGCGCCTCTCGCCACTGGATTGTCTGGGCCAGCGTGCGCAGCGACAGCCACAAAGGAGCAAGCTGACTCATGGTCCACTTCTCCCCGGTGACAAGGCGGCAAGCGTCGTGAGCGCCTGCTTCGTTTCGTCGACGTCGTGGACCCGGACGATGTCTGCGCCGGATTCGGCTGCAAAAGCAGCCCCGATCGCCGATGGAATCAACCGAGACTGCACCGGCTGTCCGGTCAGCGCACCCCACATGGACTTGCGCGAGCAACCAACCAACAGCGGTCGGCCAAGCTGCCGTCGCAGACGAGCCGTGTTACGGAGAAGCGTGAGGCTCTGCTCTGCGGTTTTGGCAAAGCCAAGTCCGGGGTCAAAAATGACGCGCTGCGAGAGCGTATGGCTGTCGTCGGTCAGCATGCGCGCTGCGAGCGAAAGCTCCGTACAAATAGTGTCGCACAGATCGCCTTCGTAGTCGGTAAGCTCGCGCATGTTTGCCGGTGTGCCTCGGGAATGCATCACCACCAGTGCGTCAAAACTCAAAAGCAGCTTGCGCCGGGTCGCCGCCGTCATGCTCGCCGCCGTTGGCGAATCCAGCGTCGGGGAGAACAAGTGCTGCGGAAACGCCAAGTTGAGCACGCGAAAGCCAAAATCGATCAGGCGCTCTGCTGTCTCGGCGTGGCGGGTGTCGATCGAAAGCGCCGTCGGAAGACCCAAGCGAGGCAGCTCGGTGACGACGGGCTTTAAGCGCTGCCATTCTTCCTCGGCAGACAGCAGCGTGGCACCGGGCCGTGTCGACTCGGCACCAAAGTCGAGCAGCGTGGCCCCCTGATCGACCAGCCGTTCGGCATGGCAAAGCGCGCTCGTGGCATCTGGCAGGTTTCCACCGTCGGAAAACGAGTCGGGCGTCAGATTCACGATCCCCATCACCGCGCAGTGATTGCCATCAAGGCTCAGCCACGTTCCGTCGCTGCACTGGATGCGCAGCGTTGGAGTTTGGGTCAGCGGATGGGTCGGACTTTGGTGGCGCGCGATCATGAAAATGCCGAGTCTACGTTCGTTTGACGGGGGACGCGTCCAGACCTTGCGGTCAGGCTGCGCAAAAAATGAGTGGAAATACTAGCCTCGCTGGCAGGCAAAAGGAAAATTGCCGCTCGCCATGAACCGCGCTGTCCGTGCCAAGTACATCGATCCGCTCGATCACATCTGGATTTCTGCCGCCAAAGAGCTGGGACTCAAGGTCTTACGGTCGCCTCACGGCTACGCTCACACCGACGGGAAGGGAAACCTCTTTTTGGCGCCGCAGGAGGAGCTCGACGACGATGACTGTCTGGCGCAGATGATCTTCCACGAGCTCTGCCATGCGCTCGTGCAAGGGGAAGACAGCTTTGGCAAGCCGGACTGGGGACTTTCTAACGACGAGCAGGCCGATGTCTATGCCGGCGACGTGACGAGAGAATGGGCGTGTCTGCGGGTTCAGGCATCGCTCTTGCGTCCCTACGGGCTGCGGCTGCTGCTTGCGCCGACGACCGATCATCGCCAATTCTACGATCAGCTTCCGCGTCGACCTCTCGACGGAGCACCGGAAGAAGAAGCGCGTCTTTCGCAGAACGGGCTGTCGCTTGCGCATATGCCGCCCTACCGTCGCGTGCTCACCGAGGCTCTGACGGCGACGGGAGAGCTACATCGGGCGGTCACCAAAGCTGCCCGTCAGAATCCGACCCCGAGTGGCGCTACCGATATACCGCTTCCGACGATGTGGCAGAGTGTCCCCTCGCCCAAGGCCCACAGAAGTGGCCTCCCGATGTCGGACGGGGTGTTCGATGCTCCACGCGGCGCAGCTTGTCAGGACTGCGCGTATTGCAAGCCGCCGGAAAAACGTGGCGCTTCCTATCGCTGTCAGCGCACCGCCATTGAGGATACGCCCGGGAAAGTCGTTTTGCCGACGGCAGGCGCATGTGCGCTCTTTGAGCCAACGCTCGATTGTCAGCGCTGTGCGGCCTGTTGTCGTCATGCGTTCGATCTGGTTCCGGTACGTTCCACCGACGAGATCACCTGGAAGCACCCGCAGCTTGTGGCCAAAGCCGGAAAAGACCTGACCGTCATTCGCGACACGGGCAAGCGATGCTGCGTGGCGCTCGGCGGTACTTTTTCCGAAGGATTCGGCTGCCTCATCTATGCGGAACGTCCGCGTACTTGTCGTGACTTCACAAGTGGCTCTTTCAACTGTTTGGAAGCGAGAAGAAGGGTCGGTCTCGACGCGTAATCAGCATTATTACAGCGACTCCCAAATGACTCCCAAACGACTCCCAAACGACTCCCAAACGACTCCCAAGGAAAACCGCGATGACCTACAGTTGTTTCTCTCTCTCCGTGCAGCAGCAGGTTGCGCAGCTTGTGCTATCGAGGCCAGACAAGCTCAACAGCATGACGCTTGAGTGGTTCCAAGAGCTGCTCGATGTTTGTCTGTCGCTCGGTCGACGCAGTGATGTGAGGGCGCTCGTCATCTCTTCAACCGGGAAGCACTTTACCTGCGGGCTTGATCTGATGGCGCTTGGTGCGATGGCTGCGGACTTGGGGGGCGGCGAGCGGAGTCGCGGTTCCTACACCGTGCGGACGTGTGTTCGGGAACTTCAGCAGAGCATCATTGCCGTCGAGCAGCTGCGGATTCCGGTGCTTGTTGCCATTCATGGCGGCTGTGTGGGAGGCGGCGTGGATCTGGCCACTGCGTGTGATCTGCGCTACTGCACCGCAGATTCCTTTTTCTGCGTGCAGGAAACCAATGTGGGTCTGGTTGCGGATTTGGGAACGCTTCAGCGGCTGCCGAAACTGATACCTGATGGTGTCGCTCGTGAGCTGTGTTTTACGGGACGGAGGCTTCCTGCGGACAAGGCACTGGCGCTTGGTCTGGTGAGTGCCGTCTATCCTGATCACGAAACCATGCTGCGAGAGGTAACCAAGACCGCCCAAGAGATCGCAAGCAAGTCACCGCTTGTCACCGCAGGAATCAAAGATGTCCTAAACTATGGCCGCGATCACGGAGTGCGTGACGGACTCGAGTACATCGCGGTCTGGAATGCTGCCATGTTGTCGGCGCAAGACTTGATGGAACAGGCGGCAGCGAAAGGTGGTGGTCGCGCGCCAAACTATGAGGATCTCCCGCCACCCAAAGATCTGGTTCGGGTTCGCTAGATCACGGGACCTCCTCGGCCATTGCGCGAGCACTCAGCGTCGGGCGTGCGCGTCGGTCAGATCTCGAACAAAAACCGCCGGGGGCCGACCTCCGGCTGTGCAAAAAAGGAGTCTGGGCCCAGACTCCTCCGCGGCCACATACAGACACACCGGAGTCGGCTTCTGCTTGTTTGCCTGTGCAAGGAGAGCCGCTACGGCCGGTTCCAGTCTGTGTTCATCCGCGGCCAGACAGACAAAGCCTGCACGCAGCTCGGTGCGGATTTCTTCTTTGGGAAACACACGTTCGAGGAGCGCTCGACTTCCCCCGCACTCCTCTTGGCTGACCACAATGAGAAGCCGCTTCCCGGTCTGCTTTGCTTCTGCAAACGCCGGGTCATAGCTGCGATGCCAGTCCATCGCAGCCCGATCATCGAAGTAGGGATGGTGAGGCGGGACAAACACGGTGGTTTCTCCGTCGAAAAATGGAACAGCTAGGGAACCAGCAGGACTTTTCCTTTGGCTTTGCGATCGTGCAGATAGTGGTGCGCTTGCGCGGCTTCTGCAAATGGAAATGTACGATCCACGTAGGGATGAATCTCGCCGCGATCGTACATCGCAATCAGCGCCTCAAACTGCGGCCTCAGGAGATCGATTCGCGCAAACAAGTGTCCCATGTGGACGCCCTGCACAGACTTGTTGTCCATCATGAGCGACAGTGGACTGTAGCGACGCGTCTTGAGCAGCATCGACAGGGCGCTCATGATACTTCGGCTCTTGCCTGGACTCATCGAAGAGACGCCGAAGCAGACCAAGCGTCCGGTTGGGCCGAGCAAGTTGTAGGAATCCGAAAACGACTTTCCACCCACGGCATCCAGGGCCAGATCGATCCCCGGTTCCTGACCCAGGATCGCCCGAACTTGCGCAGGAATGTCTCGGCTTGAGTCGATCGGATGCTGACAGCCGCGCTCCTTTAGGAATGCGTGCTTGCCTGCGGATGCTGCACCAAAGATCTCGCAGCCGTGGGCCCGCGCCAGATCGATCGCAGCAAGACCCACCCCGCCTGCTGCCGAGTGAACGAGAACCCGCATGCCCTTTCGCAAGTTGCCGACGAACAGCATCATGTGATGCGCCGTCAGATAGACCACCGGCAGCGCTGCCGCTTCTTCAAACGACATCTTGTCCGGCATCTTGAACACCTGCCCACTCGGGAGCACGATGGTGTCGCTGTAACCGCCAAATTTGGGCATCGCGAGCACGCGATCACCGACAGAAAAATCGGAAACGCTCGCGCCAACCTGATCAATCACACCGGACACTTCGTATCCCACGACGCACGGAATCGGCGGTGCATCCTGATACATTCCCGTGCGAGCCATCAGGTCCGCAAAGTTGATTCCGGCGGCACGTACCCGGATGCGGACTTCATCTGGTTTGGCGACGGGATCGGGCGCTTCTTTGACTTGCAAAACTTCGGGCGGACCTGGACGAGAAATCCAAACTTGGCGCATGGCCGCGGATGATAGCCCAAAGTGACAGCGCCTAGCGAAGATAGAACGTGAGTCCGGCGCCAACGTGAAAGATCGTCTGAGCATAGGAAGACTGATAGGGAAACGGGGCGCTGAGCGCGAGATACAGTCCGACCCGTTCGGAGAATCGGTAGGCAAAGTCCAGCTCGCCGCCGGTGACGAGGAGGCTCTTTTTCTGCGTCGCGCTTCCGCTGATTCCTTCGTTTGCGTAGTGCAAGGAATAGGAACTCACCCACTCGTGCAGGCCACCAAACAGGTGAAAGCCCAGCGCCGCTCGTCTTCTGTGCCCCATGTGAAAGGTGTGGCCAAGCCGTAGAAGCAGACTGATGCGATGTGTCGCACCTTGAACCTGGCTTGGATCGATCCACGGGGCCAAAAACGTCGGCTCATTCCCATAGGCCAGCACGAGTCCTGCATCAAAAGTTCCAGTCGCAAGCCGTGTGTCCCAGATCGGCATGTAGCCGCTCATCTTTAGATCGACGCCAAGGAAGCTCTGTCCCCCAATTCCGTACGTGGCTGCGGTGTCGAGCCGAACATGAACAGGATGTCCGGTTTCACCCCCATGCGGAGGAATTCCGAGCGCAGGTTCCTCGGCTATGCTCGCTCCGCATAGTGACGTGCAAAGGAGTCCTGCTACAAGTCCGCAGCGCGCTTGAGTTGAGGTCATTTTCCACCTCCGAAGATGAAGTCGAGACCGTGCTCAAACGACGGACGAATCGCGCCACCGTGATCGGTGTCTAGCGTCTCTTCGGCAAAAGACAAGCCTTGGTAGTTGCGCGATCGAATCCGATCCACAAAGGCGCGATAAGGAATCTGCTGCACGGCGCCATTCCAGTACGCTCGCGTCGCATACAGCTTCATTGGGAGCGTGTTTGTGCGTTCGTAGTGCCAGCGCTCGAGGGTAAAAAATCCTTCTTCGATACCGTCATCGGCTGCAATGGCCCCCGAAAAGAGCGGCGAAAGCGGAGGCGCATGACGGAAGGTCGAATAGTAGACCGCCGTCGCTCCGGCAGAGTGTCCGATCAGAATCCGCTGTGCCGCATCAATCCGGTATTTTCCTTCGACATGCGGCAAGATTTCCTCTTTGAGGACGCGATAAAACAGATCGACGTTCTGTCCCGAAAAACTCGGTGAAAGTGGCTTGGGAAGAACGTAGTCGCGCAGCCTGGTGTTTGGGTCAGGATAGTCTGGTCCGACGACAATCGCCTCTGGCCAGCGACCCATGGCAGCGTACTGCGAAACCAGTCCGGTGGTGATGTCAAACTCATGCAGACCAACGAAGGTCGGATCAAGCTGCACGATCAGCGGATACTTCTTGCTGGGATCCGCCTCGTAGCCAGGCGGCAGACGAACCCGCAGAATGTAGTCGTCCGAAACCAGTTGGGAATGGAGTGTCTCTTCCGTGACAGTCCCGGTCGTGGCAGGAAAATCGGGGGCGCATCCGACGGAAAAAAGGCACAGAAACGCCAGTCCAAAAAGGCTTGGTCGGTGTCCGCTGCATCGGCACCTTTGGGCGTACGCATGGGCGGCTTGCATGGCCAGACTCCTTCTCTGCTGCGCTTATCTTGCACCAGCCTAAACACCGGGCGGCAGCGAAACTGTCACCGCAAACTCTGCGATAAACTGCGCCTCGAAAAGAGGGAACGATGACGATCGAGATACCTTCCATTGCAAAAGAACTTGCGCGAGCGGAGACGCTGCCTGCGCGCCTTTACACCGATCCGGCGGTGTATGCGCTCGAGCAAGATCGGATCTTTTCCCAAACCTGGCAGCCGGTCGGACGACTTGCGCAGGTGGAAGATCCCGGATCCTTTTTTGCGATTGAAGTAGCAGGAGAGCCGCTGGTCGTCTTGCGTGATCGGGAAGGAATGCTCCGCGCTTTCTACAATGTGTGTCGTCATCGCGCCGGTCCGGTTGCTGTCGGATGTGGCCAGCGGCAGTCGCTGACGTGCCTCTATCACGGATGGAACTATTCGCTTTCTGGCGATCTGCGAAACACGCCAGAGTTTGACGGTGCGGAGTGCTTCGCCAAGTCCGACTTCGGACTCCGGCCCGTTGCCGTCGAGACGTTCGGTCCGATCGTGTTTGTGAATCTTGCGAAGCAGCCTGTTCCTCTTGCGCAAGTGATCGATGGGATTCCGCAAGCCACAGCGCGCTTTGGACTGTCGCGACTCCAGCTCTGCGAGAGAAAGGAATACGAAGTCGGCTGCAACTGGAAGGTCTACATCGACAATTATTTGGAGGGCTATCACATTCCGGTCGTGCATCCTGCCTTGTATCGGGAGATTGATTACGCCGAGTATCGGGTCGAGACATTCCGGTACTACTCTTCCCAACATGCTCCACTGCGGAAACGGAGTGGTGCAGGGGGAGTCGTACCTGATCGTCCCTATTCCGAAACCACCGACGATGCACAGGCGCTGTATTACTGGGTGTTTCCGGGCTGGATGCTCAATGTCTATCCAGACAACTTGCAGTTTAATGCGGTGATTCCACTCGGCGTTGACAGGACCTTGGTGGTCTTTGAGTGGTACATGCTTACCGACGGTGCGATGGTGACAAGGGCGCTTTCGGAAGGGGTCGCACTTGATCCAGATTCCGCGCGTCGCACGATCCGCAAAGGAATCGAGTTTGGCGATCTGGTTCAGAAGGAAGACATGGAGATCTGCGAAGCGGTGCAGAAAGGACTCGGCTCGCGCAGCTACGATCGCGGTCGTTTTTGTGTGAAGCGCGAAAATGGCGTCCATCACTTTCAGTCTCTCGTGCAGGAGTTCCTGTGTGCGCCGCAAAAACCCCGGTGAGATGCGCGTCGGGCGACGTATAGTAGGCGGCGATGAGTTCCGAAAAAGGCGATGGCAGAAAGGTTCTTTTGCG
>CAYTGC010000077.1:0-19808 GCA_964437195.1 uncultured Myxococcales bacterium
CGTTTTATCGCTACGATACCGAAGTGCCGATGGTGTTCTGGGGCCAGCCGTTTAATCCAGGTGAGTACGGTGTGGTGGATCAGGTTGACTTTGCAGCGACGCTGGCTCATTCGCTGAAGCTGACCCCGCCGGCGGCCTGCGCGGGTCGTCCGATGATGCCGATGCTCAAGCCGCGCACTGTTCCCTAAGGGTGTTTTGCTTGGGAGACCGTGATGTTGGTTAGCCGTTGGCGCGCAGCGTCACAAGCGTTGGGACTCTCGCTGTGCGTAATTGTCGGCGCTGGTCAACCGGCGTTGGCGAAAAAACAAAAAGGGCCGCCGCCGGTCCAGCACGATCCGATGGAGACGGAGGCCAATCCACAGCCGACGCCCAATCCGCCTGATTCAAACACGGGCGGCCCAGTCACCGGTTCTGCGGGGTCTGGCACAGGCGGCTCATCGTCTGGTGGGACGGCGTCCGCTGGTTCGGGCGGCTCTTCGGGCGGTTCAGTCGGTAGCTCGGCGGGTGGTGGCTCACAAGCGAGTGGTGGTTCGTCGGTCACGACTGGAACCGGGAAAATCGGACGCTACATGGTCAGCCTCAAGTTCGGGGCGGCTCCGTGTGTCTATTTTTCCGGCGGCTGCGGCACGCTGCATCAAGGCGTTGTCGGGGCCGAGTTCGCGTGGGCGGTGACACCAACGGCCGCTGCATATCTCATCGTGCCCGTGCAGGTGCAGTTTCGTCCGAGTGTCGGCACACTGATGATTCCCGTCGGGGTGCAATACGACATTGGGCTTCCAGTTGCCAATCTCTACATCTACCCGCGCGTCAGCATCGGCTACGCGGCGGTGCTCGTCGGCGCTGCGGGCAGTGTGATTGCTGATCACTTCGGCGTCGCGATTCCCGAGGTCGGTATCAAGTACGTCTTCTCGGGTCGCTACCATCTTGGCGGTGAGGTGCTCAGCCTGCCGGTGTTCTTTAACAGCAGCACTGTTCTTGTTCACTACCGCGCCGCGCTGTCGTTTGGCGTCAGCTTCTAGCCGCGCTAGTTCACGCCGCAGTCGCAGTCTTCGCAGCCGGGGCGTTTCTGCCGTTTGACCGGACTAAACACCGGCTCTCGGGCTTCTTTCCCATCGCCGCGGATGCCTGATACCGACATGAGCTTGGCCACCAGGCCCTTTCCGCGCAGGCTGTCACCCTCGGTTTTTTTGCACAGCTCGCCACAGCACTCGCGCTGCGTTCCCATCGACTCCAGCGATTCCAAGCGAGCACCACACTCACACTCGTATTCGTAAATCGGCATATTTGGGAAGGTACGCACGCAATTGGGGCTGTCAAACTGGAGCCGCGCTGGCGTCGCAACCGGGGCATTGGGCGTCAAAAAACCTTGCGAATCACGCGGTGGGTGCGCGATAAGCTCGTCGCTGTGATTGCCCTTGGCAGCATCCGCAAGCTGCATTTTGATCCGCTCAAACCGCCAGTCCTCGACGGGATTTCGCTGCGGATTGGGAAGGGCGAGACCTGCGGTCTGTGCGGGCCGGGCGCATCGGGAAAGAGCCTGCTGCTGAAAATCATCTGCGGCCTGGTTCGTCCCGAGAGTGGCAGCGTCGAGGTCTGTGGTTTGGACCTCCGTCGGGCTTCCGATGAGGAGCTGCGCAAGACGCAGGCGCAGATCGGCTACCTGTTTCAAAACAACGCGCTGTTTGACTCGCTGACCGTGTTTGAAAATGTCGCTTTTCCGCTGCGGCAGCGAGCCCGGCTTGCACAAGAAGCCATCGACGAAGCCCAGCTTTGCGAACGAACCGAACAGGCGCTGCGTGGCGTCGGGCTCTATCATCACGCCGCGAAAATGCCGTCACAGCTCTCGGGTGGGCAGCGAAAGCGGGTCGCGCTTGCTCGCGCTGTGGTGTCGCGTCCGCCGCTCTTGATTTACGACGAACCGACCGCGGGTCTTGATCCTGTGACGACGGCCAAGATCTACGACCTTTTGCAAGCCGAGCGAGGAATCACCCAAGCAACGACGCTGGTTGTATCGAGTGACATTGACGCGCTGCGTCGGTTTGCGCCTCGGATTCTGATGATCTATCGCGGCGGACTCTGCTATGACGGGCCGTCGGACGCGATGGAACAAAGTGAAAGTGCAGTGGTGCGGCAGTTTGTCCGGGGCGACCTCGAGGGTCCGCTATGACGCGGCTCCTTCTGTGGCTTGGCACGATCGTGCTGTCGCTGTGTCGCGAGATTGGCGGCATGGCGCTGTTGCTCGCGTACACGCTGGCGATGCTTCTACGCGGCAGGTTCGACGGGCGTGAGCTGTTGCGCAATCTCTACAAGATGGGCGTTGTGTCGGTCCCGATTGTCGCGCTGACGGCACTTTTTACCGGCGGCACGATGGTGATCCAATCGGGAATTTTTGTGCAGCGGTTCCAGGCCTATGGGCTCCTCGGATGGGGGACGGGATATGCAGTGCTGCGCGAAGTCGGACCGATTCTGATCGGGCTGATGTTCTCGGGTCGCGTCGGTGCCAACAATGCTGCCGACCTTGGCTCGATGGTGGTGACCGAGCAGGTGGACGGCCTGCGGGCGCTGGCGATCGAACCGATACCATTTCTCATCGTGCCGCGCGTGCTCGCGATGATGCTCGCGATGTTCTGCTTGCTGGTGCTCGGCGATGCAGTGGCGATTGGGGGCGGAATGCTGTTTGGCAAGCTCCTGCTCGGAGTCGATTTCGCATCGTTTTACGCGAGCTTTGTCGACAGCATCAAGCTGTGGGACGTCGCGGTCGGGCTGCTCAAGGGGACGTTTTTTGCGCTGATGATTGCGCTCACCTCGTGTCACTACGGTCTCAATGTCAAAGGCGGTGCCGTCGGTGTTGGTCATGCAGTTAACGACGCAGTCGTCGCTGCCGCGCTGCTTATCATGGTGTCCGATGACATCTGGACGATGGTGCTAAGGTGACGACGAAGAAATCGGCATCTGCAGACGGCTCAGCGTCAGATCCGATGCTGCTCGGCGCACCTCCCTCGCGCTGGGGTCATTACCTGCTCGATGCGGCCCGGCAGCTGTGGGAAATCGCGACGCTGACCCTGGTTGGAGCGCTGCGCTCACGCCGTCCCCAGGGCGAACTGGCACGACAGATGTATCAGGTTGGCAATCGCTCGCTGTTGTTTGTCCTGGTGACGCTTGGATTCACCGGCATGGTGCTGGTGTTCCAGAGCTGCCTGCAGCTCTCGCGAGTGACCGGCGACCTAAGCCAAGTCGGTGGTGAGTTTATTAAGTATCTCATCCACGAGTTTGGTCCGTCGCTGACAGCGATGATGTTGGCGACGCGGGTGGGCGCTGGCATTGCCGCCGAGGTGGGCTCGATGGTGGTGACCGAACAAGTCGACGCGCTGCGCATGTGTGGCGTCGAGCCCGTCGAGTATCTTCTCGTACCGCGGTTCTTGGCTGCGCAGGTGATGACGCTCGTGCTGGCGGTGTTCGGCGTCTTGTCAGCAGTGCTCATGGGGGCGTTTACTGCGCACCAGACATTTCATGTGCCGTACTCCGTGTTCCTCGACGTCAGCAAGGTACGGCTGCCCGACGTATTCACCGGAGTGATCAAAGCCCTGGCCTATGGGGCTGCAATACCGATCGTGAGTGGGTTTTGCGGATTGCGAACACACGGTGGCTCCGAGGGCGTCGGTTGGGCGACCACACGGGCTGTGGTGTCGTCGTCTTTCGCGGTCATTGTGCTCGATTTTCTCATTTCGGCGCTGGCGCTACTGACCTGGCAGGCGATGTGATTCAGGATTTTTTCGACGGAAATCGACCCTTTTGGGGTGCGCAGTTGGCTGCGGCATCCTAAAAGAAAACGGACAGTCTGTTTTGCCCGAGCAGTCCGAGTGGTGGATAATTTTTGTGGTGTTGGACAGGGAGATCGCAAGGTGCCTGATGAGACGCCGGAGCTACGGATGAAGCGATTACTAAAGTTGGGTGTCGTCGGTGTTGCCGCCTGTTTGGCTCTCGCACTGACGGTGTCGCGGCGAGGTCCGGCGATGATGGTGGGCCTTGGCCGTACCATCGGGGCTCCGTCTGAACGCAAACAGTACGATCTGCACAATCGACTGACGACGTTCAATCAGACGCTCGGGCGAGTTCTCGAAGCGTACGTCGATCCAACGCGGGTCGATCCCAAACAGATGCTGCTGTCGGCGCTCGACTCGATCCAGAAGCAGGTCGCGGAAGTGATGATCGAGCCCTTCCCCGAGCAGAACCGGGTTGTGGTGCACGTCGACACCGCGGTACGCGAGTTCAGCATCGAGAACGTCGATTCTCCGTGGGCGATGGCGCCCAAGATGCAGGAGATCTACGACTTCATCATCCAGCATCTTCTGCCGGGGACGGACAACGAGACGCTGCGCAACATCGAGTACGCGGCGACGAACGGAATGCTCTCGACGCTCGATCCTCACTCGCTTTTGCTTGACCCACAGACCTATCAGGAAATGAAGGTCTCGACGAGTGGTCGGTTCGGTGGACTCGGGATCGTGATCCGCATCGTCAATGGCGCGCTGACCGTCGTCAAGCCGATGAAAGACACGCCGGCGTGGGACGCGGGTGTGCGCAAGAACGATCGCATCGTCAAAATCGACAAAGAATGGACCGCGAACATGGCGCTCAACGACGCGGTGCAGCGTCTGCGCGGCGATCCCGATACCAAGGTCGAGGTGTGGTTCGAGCGCGAAGGCGACAAGCAGACCCGCAAGATCGTTCTCAAACGTGCAGAGATTCGTGTTCAGACGGTGACATCGCGGCTTTTGCAGTCTGGGGCGGGCCCCATTGGCTATGTGCGGTTGAGTCAATTTTCGCAGAAGAGCGACGACGAGCTCAAGCAAGCGCTGTCGGATTTGGGAAGCAAACAGCCACTGCGCGGTCTGGTTCTGGACCTGCGCCATGATCCGGGCGGACTCCTCGACAAAGCGATCAAGATCGCCGACGAATTTTTGGAAACCGGCACGATCGTTACGACGGTGGGATACGCCAACAAGCGGCGGGAGGAGACCCGTGCAGAACCAGCCGCACAGCCGCACATCCCGATGGCGGTGTTGGTCGATGGACAGTCTGCCTCGGCATCCGAGATCGTCGCAGGCGCACTCAAGAACCTCGACCGCGGTGTCATCATCGGCAGTCGTACCTTCGGCAAGGGCTCGGTCCAGGTTCTGATGGACAACCCCGACGGCTCGGCGCTGAAGCTGACGATTGCGCAGTATCTTACTCCGGGCGATCTCTCGATTCAGTCGGTGGGCATCATGCCGGACATCGTGCTCGAGCCCATGTCCGTCGAAAAGGATCGACTGGCACTGTTTCGGACGTACAAGGGCACGCGCGAGCAGGATCTCGACGCGCACTTGACGTCTCAGAATGCCCGTGCCAACGACAAACCTGTCGAGACACTGAGATACATCTGGGTCGATCCAAAGAAACCGGCACCGACGAAGAACAAAGCGGGCTCACTGCTGACGGACACGGACAAAAAGGGCGGTGGCGAACAGGGTGAGGATGACGACGACGATGAAGCCGTGCTTCCTCCCGACGATGAGGAGTTTATCGAGGACTACGATGTGCAGTACGCACGCGATCTGCTGGCCTCCAGCTCTGGCTACCGTCGGCACGAGATCCTAAGCTCGGTCCGTGATTTCTTTTCTCGTCGGCAAGCCAGCGAGATGAGTCGGCTCATCGACTCTCTTCGGAAGTTAGGGATCGACTGGGCTCCAGTTGGTCAGCAGTCCCAATCGCCCGATCTGGTAGCGACGGTCACGACGGACAAACCGCAGAACCTGGCCAAGGGCGGCGAGACGATTCGCTTCACTGCGACGGTGACGAACCGCGGGCAAGGCATTGGCGGACAGGTTCGGGCGCAGCTCAAGAGCGACAACTTTCTTTACGAAGAGCGTGAGTTTGTCTTCGGACGAATTGCCCCGGGCGAGACGAAGACGTGGTCGATTCCTGTCCGGGTGCCGAAGGACACCCTGCCGAGGCTCGATGTCGTGAAGGTTCAGTTCTTTGAGGAACACGGCGCTGCACCGTCGCCGCAGGTTCTCAAAGTGCAGCTTCAGGGTATGGATAGGCCGCGGTTTGCCTACAGCTACCAGTTCATCGATGATGGCGCGGAGGCCAATCGCGACGGGCTTTTGCAAAAGGGCGAATCGGTACGGCTGCGGGTGCTTATCAAGAACACCGGCGCAGGCAAGGCCGCCAAGCCGTTTGCACTTTTGCACAATCGCTCGGGCGAGGGCGTGATGGTGAACAAGGGGCGTTACGAGCTTGAGGCGATGGCCCCCGGCGAGCAGCGCGCAATGGACTTTACGTTCGAGGTCAAGCCTGACTTCAGCGAATCGATCGCGCGGGTGGAGCTGCAGGTCTGGGACTTCGCGCTTCACGAAGGCGTCACCGACAAGCTCAACTTCCCTGTGGCTGAGAACAAGCCGTCGGTAGAGTCCCGGACAGGTACGGTCGTAACCAGCAAAGAGCTTGTTGTTCGCAGCGGCGCCTCCAGCAGTGCTTCCGAGGTGGGGCGGGTTCCGCTTGGCGCTCGGTTCAAAGTGACGGGGCGCGTATCAGACTTTGTTCGCGTCGAGCTTGAGCCAAATCGGCCAGGCTTTATCCCGACCCAGCTCGTCAGCGAAACGCTGTCGCCACCCGAGAGCAATCCACCGATCCAGCTTGTGTGGCAGGCAACGCCACCTCTTCTCGACGTGAAGGCACCCTTGGCGGTCGATCAGCCGTCGCTGCGGCTGTCCGTCGCGGCGCGTGACGACGAGCAAGTGCTCGATGGCTACGTCGTCGTGTCCAACCGCGTCTCCAAGATCGAGCACCGCAAGGTCTTCTATCGCAGCAACCGCAACGGACCGCTCGCCAAAGAGATGCAGTTCGACGCCAACGTTCCGCTGTGGCCCGGGGTGAACATTGTCACTGTCGTCGCTCGCCAGTCGGGCCAGGTGCAGTCGCTGCATACGATGGTGATCAACCGACTCACCGACGAAACCAAGACGGCACAAGTCGCCCGGTAGTCCGAATCCCGCCAACTTTCGCAATGACCTGGACCCCGAAGATCAAAATCAGCGACGAAGCGCGTGCCGTGCATGCCGCGGCAATGCCTATCGACCTGCACACCGACACCATCAAGTTCATCAGTCGTGGCTACGACTTTCTCGTCGAACACGACCCCTCTTGGATGGTGCGAGGCATCGGTGCACATGTCGATTTGCCTCGTCTTCAGGCCGGAAACATGGCTGGTTTGTTTTTCGGCATCTGGACTTTTCCCAAGCCCGAGGTTGGCTGTCTCGCTGAGGCACATCGTCAAATTGATGCGCTCGAGAAAGCAGCAGAGGCGGGTGCCTTCCGGATCTGTCGGACCGCCGATGAGATCGTCTCATGCCGACAGGCAGATCAGGTCGCTGCACTGTGTGGTATCGAAGGTGCGCACTGTCTCGAACGTGCCGAACGCAACCAAGTCGTCGTCGAGCGCCTGCTGTCGCTGGGCAAGCGTGGCGTGCGCTACCTGGGACTTTTGCACTTTAGTCGCAACGCACTCGGCCATCCGGCGATGGGTTGGGGTCAAGACCCAAGCCAAGGCCTGACCGCGCTGGGCTGTGAGATCGTCGACGCGTGTCGTGAGTTTGGCATCTTGGTCGACCTGGCGCATATCAATCGCAAGGGTTTTTTCGACGCGGTTTCTCGGAAGCCGGGTCCCCTGTTGGTTAGCCACACCGGCGTTGCTGGGGTTACTCCGCACTGGCGCAACATCGACGACGAACAGATTCGGGCTGTGGCGGATACGGGTGGGGTGATCGGCGTCATTTTCGCACCTCGGTTCTTGGGGCAGGACGGCCTTGACGGGGTGGTGGCGCATCTTCTCCACTTGCTGAAGATCGCGGGCGACGATGCCGTTGCGCTGGGCTCAGACTGGGACGGTTTCATTCGACCGGCCAAGGGGCTCGGAAGCCCTGCCGAGCTTCCCAACCTGACCGAGGCGCTTTTGCGTGTCGGCGTTTCGGCTGCGACTGTGCACAAGATCTTGGGTGAAAACGTGCTACGTCTTCTGCGTGCCGTGCCACCGAGGCTCTTGGCGTAGCGGCGACGAGAAGGCCCACACATGCGTATCACCGAGAGATTACAGAAGCCGTCGCCGAGCTTTTCGTTTGAGTTTTTTCCGCCGAAGACCAGCCAAGGTGTGACCAGCCTCCTCGACGCGCTTCGAGACCTGAAGGAGCTGGAACCATCGTTTGTCTCGGTCACCTATGGCGCAGGCGGCTCGACGCAGCGATCGACGACGGAGCTGACGGCGCAGATCAAGCACGACATCGGCATCGAAGCGATGGCGCATCTGACCTGTGTGGGGCACAGCCAGACCGAGCTGGCCAAAATGCTCGATGAGTTGGCGACCGCCGGAATCGACAACGTGTTGGCCTTGCGTGGTGACAAACCCACCGTCGCTGGTGATCCGGCTGCGCGGGTGAACCAACCAGCCGATTCCCGCGGCGAAGAGTTTGCTTTTGCCAGCCAGCTTGTGCGCTTTGTCCGCGGGGACCGCAAGCGCTGGCCGTTTTGCATCGGCGGCGCTTGCTATCCCGAAGGGCACATCGAGTGTCCATCGCGAGAAGACGACCTGCGACACTTGGCCGAGAAAGTCGAAGTCGGCACCGAGTTTCTGATTACCCAGCTCTTCTTCGACAACGCGTTTTATTTCGACTTCGTGCAGCGGGCGCAATCCGCGCGGATTCGCGTTCCGATCGTGCCCGGCATCATGCCGATCACCAGCTTCGAACAAGTCGAGCGCTTCACCCGGCTTTGTGGTGCGACCATTCCCATGCGGCTGCGTCTTCAGCTTGAGCGCTACCAGCGTGATCCAGAAGCCATCCTGGAGCTTGGAGTAGCACATGCGACGATACAGTGTGCCGAACTGCTCGCGCGCGGGGCGCCCGGAGTGCACTTTTTTACGCTCAACAAGAGCCGCGCAACCAGGATGATCTTGACGGCGCTGCGCTCGGCTGGGCGCTAAAGAAAACGTCTTTTGTGGGGCAATGACGAGCCGAAAAATTCTCTCGGAGCGCCGCTTGACAGGTTGCTCCGGGGCGTTAGCTTGCACACTGCTGTTTTATGAGCTCGCAAAAGCGTGACTATTACGAAGTGCTCGGAGTGTCGCGGACTGCCGACGACGCCGAGCTAAAGAAGGCCTACCGCCGGATGGCGATGGAATACCATCCCGATCGCCGTCCGGGCGACAAAGAGGCCGAAGAGAAGTTCAAGGAAGCCGCCGAGGCGTACGCCGTGCTTTCCGATTCTGAAAAGCGCGGCTTGTACGATCGGTTCGGACATCAAGGTCCGGCGCAAGGCGGTTTCCAGGGGGGCTTCGGCGGCATCGAGGACATTTTCTCGGCGTTCGCGGACATCTTCGGCGGTGGTGGTGGTTTCCCTGGCTTTGGTGGCGGCGGTGGCCGACGCGTCCCTCGCGGTGACGACATCGAGATCGAGCTATCGGTCTCGTTTCTCGACGCAGCCAAGGGCATCAAGCGCGAGCTGGAGATCGACCGCCACTCCGCCTGTGAGACCTGCAAAGGATCGGGGGCCAAGCCTGGAACGCAGCCACAGCGCTGTCGGACGTGCAACGGACGCGGCCAGGTGGCACATCAGCAGGGCTTCTTCGTCATTTCGACGACCTGTCCACAATGTCGCGGCCAGGGCTCGACCATCGCGGAGAAGTGCGGCTCGTGCAAAGGCGCCGGACAGGTTGCCAAGCGCGCGACAGTCAGCGTCACAGTACCAGCCGGTATTGATGACGGCCAGAGGCTGCGTCTGACCGGGCAGGGCGATGCCAGCTCGCAAACTGGCGGTGAACCGGGCGATCTGTATGTGCTGATTCGCGTCCAGTCGGACCCGCGGTTTGTTCGCGATGGCGATGACTTGTGGACCGATATTCCGCTGACCTTCACCGAGGCGGCGCTGGGGACTCGCGTCGAGGTTCCAACGCCGGATGGAACCGAGACCATCGACGTTCCACCGGGCACGCAGCCGCTGTCGAAGCAGGTGATTCCCAACCGTGGCATGCCCAATGTGCGTGGTCGAGGCCGAGGCAACCTCATTGTTCGCTTTCTCGTACTCGTGCCGAAGGAACTTTCACCGGAGGCGCGCGAGTTGATCGAGAAGCTGGGCCCGCACCTTTACAGCCCGCGGGGAAACGCTTCGCAGGAAGCTGTCGACAGCCCCTCATCAGACGAACGCCACGACGACAGTCACGAAACGCACAAAGAGTCGCTGTTCGATCGCCTGTTCCGCAAGAACAAGAAGTAGCCTCGCTCGTCGCTCTCCCGCTTGCCCAGAAGCGGGGTCAGTCCACGCCGAAGGAAGGTTATGTCGCCGCACGCGGACCACGGGAAGTCGTGTTATAAGCCGCCCATGCACAGTGCGACCCAGACCGGAGCTGGTTCCTCAGCGACGGGACAGCCCCAGAAGCTCAGCCTCATCGACGTCCGTGCCATCTATGACCTTCCGCTGCCAGAACTGGTCCGACGCGCGATGACGGTGCACCAGGCCCATCACGATCCGAGCGAGGTTCAGCTCTGCTCGCTTTTGTCGGTGAAGACCGGGGGCTGCCAAGAAGACTGTGGCTATTGTCCGCAGTCGGCAGCGCACGGCAGCATGGAACCCGAGGCGATGCTCTCCGTCGATGATGTGGTGGACAAAGCACGGCTCGCCAAGACCGCTGGGGCGACGCGTTTTTGCATGGGGGCCGCCTGGCGGAGCGTCAAAGACGGGCCTGCCTTTGAGCGGGTGCTCGACATGGTGCGCGGCGTGCGGGGCCTGGGCATGGAAGCCTGCGTCACGCTCGGGATGTTGACCGACGAGCAGGCGCGCAAGCTCGCCGAGGCTGGACTGACGGCGTATAACCACAACCTTGATACGTCGCGTTCGTTTTACGGCAAAGTCATTACGACGCGGACCTACGACGATCGACTCGAAACGCTTCAGCGAGTCCGTCGCGCCGGAGTCAGTCTGTGCTGCGGAGGCATCATCGGCATGGGCGAATCGCTCGAAGACCGCTGTGCGCTTTTGTATACGCTGGCCTCGCTCGATCCGCCGCCAGAGAGTGTCCCAGTCAATGCCCTTGTCGCGGTGCCCGGAACGCCGCTTGAGTCGCGTCCCAAGGTCGATCCGCTGGAGCTTGTGCGGACGATTGCGACGGCGCGCATCTTGATGCCCAAGAGTCGGGTTCGCTTGTCTGCCGGTCGCACTGAGCTCTCGCGAGAGTCGCAGCTCCTCTGTTTTCTCGTCGGCGCGAACTCAATTTTCTACGGAGAGAAGCTGCTTACCACCGGCAATCCCGACTGCTCCGAAGATCAGGCGATGCTACGTGAGGCTGGGCTTCACCCGTCGTCTGCTGGTGCAGCCTCTCCTTGATGATTCTGTCGTCGCCTCAATCGGTACGGGGTGGGCAACGTCCACGGGTTTCGGACAAGCCGCATACCGTTTGTCTCCGTTTTCCCGACGCGCCACCTCAGAGCGAGGTCTACGGCGAGTTCCCACATTTTTCCAAACCCCAGCTTCTGGTACCGGGCCCAAGTGGCGTGCCGGAAGTGACGCTGTCGCTGCGGCCTGGCGTCTACTCGTACAAGCTGCGAACTCCCGACGGAAACTGGCAGCTTCACGCGAGCAACCCGCGCACCCGGAGCAGCGACGGATATCGCAACAATGTCTTGGTCGTCGGGGGCACAAAGGAACCTGTGCTGCATGTTCCAGCGTCTCCGTTTGTGTTTGTTCGTCCCGATGGGCTTGTGACGATTCGCGCGGCACTGCGCAAGACTGCGGGTCATCGGCTGTCTGTGCGTCTCGCCTCACTGTCAGGTCTGCCGGTTTTGCCGATGCAGCCAATCGGCGAGGAGGATGAGCACTTTCTGTTCGAGGCGCACCTTCCGACCGCCGGGCTACCGCTTGAGTACTGGTTTTGTCTGCCGTCGGGGGAACTGCTCGGTGGTCCGTCTGGTGAGTCGCTTCAGACTGCGCCAGCCCCGTCGGATGTGCCGCCGTGGTGGCCTGATGCGGTGCTCTATTCGGTCTTTGTGGATCGATTCCGACGCGGCGATGGGCAGCCGTGGCCGCCGCTCGCGGATGAAAAAGCACGGGCCGGAGGCGACCTCGACGGGGTCCGTGCAGCGCTGCCGTATCTGTCCGATCTCGGTGTAACGGTGATACACCTCACGCCGATTTGGCAGAGCCCATCGGCCCATCGGTACGACGCCGAAAATCCGCTGGTCGTCGATCCGGCGCTGGGTGGGGAAGCGGCACTGCGACGCCTGCTGGAGGATGCAGAGCGGCTCGGCATTCGCGTTCTTCTCGATGTGACGCTGACGCATGTCCACCGCAGTTTTTTGCCATTCTGCGATGTTCGACTGCGGGGGCCTCATTCGCCGTATGCCTCGTTTTTTCGCTTCCATCGCTGGCCGTTTTCCGACGGACCATCCCCGGGCTATGAGCACTATCAGTATGGGCAGTGGTGCGAGCCGCTGCTCAACACCGACAGTCCAGATGTCGCAACATATCTTTTGCGTGTGCTCCTCCACTACCTGTCGCTGGGCGTGGCGGGTTTTCGGCTCGACTCGGCGGCGGACGTTCCGCCTGCGCTGTTGACGCTGCTTCACGAGGGGGTTCGGGCGGTACGCAAAGATGCGCTGCTGCTCGGCGAGCTGACCGTCGACAACCTAGGCCATTACTTGGGCCACGGACTCGACTGTGCGACGGATTTCTCGCTCCAAGCTGGGCTTGTGAATTGGCTGAAAGGACAGGCGACAGCGCAGCAGTTGTCGTCACTGCAAATGCGTCGGCTGTTTGTCTGTGGGCCGAGCTGCGCAGCGATTGGACTGACGGCGACACATGATCAGCCTCGGCTGCGCTCCCTCGTCGATGAACCCCGGACGAAGCTCGGGCATGTGTTCTCGTTGCTCGGCCCGCAGGTCCCGATGATCTATTGCGGCGACGAGCTAGGACTGCACAGCAACCAGCCGAGCCGCCGTTTCGAGGATGTTTGGCCGGATCGGCAGCCATTTCCGTGGGCAGATCTGGCACCGCGTTCGTCGATGCTCGAGCTGTTCCGCGCGCTGCTCACACTGCGCCACCAGCATGCCGCGTTCCGTCGAGGCGAGTGTGTTTCTTTGCCTCTGCCGGGTGACGCCGATGTGCTGGCTTTCCGTCGGCAGCTTGGCGACGAAGTGGTGGATGTGTATCTGCACGCCCGAGCGAGAGACGCCGATTTTCTGCTTCCCGACGGACCGCCTCGTTGCGAGGTTCTCTTTGCCATCGGGGACGTTTCCGTGGATGAGCAAACCCGGCGGGTTTCTCTCGGCGCGGACTCGGCGCTGGTCCTTCGCCGCAGAGTGCCCGACGAAGTGCAGACGCTGTCGCATGTGCTGATTGAGCAAGCCGAGTCGCGCAGTCGAGAGGCGTTCCGGCGTGGGCAGACGTCGGGACTGCTGTTGCCGTCGAAACTGTATCTGACGGTGACCGAGCGCTGCAACCTGCGCTGTCAGCACTGCATTACCCACGCGCCGGAAAAAACGCTGTCGAAAACTGCTCGGACGATGCAGCCGTGGCTGTTTGACGCGCTCGACGAGTCCTTTGCTGCGGCTGATTATTTTGGGTTCTCCCACGGTGGTGAGAGCCTGGTGTCCCCACACTTTCTGACGCTGCTGCGGAGGATTCAGAATGCCAAAAAGGGGAAGCCGTACGACGTGCATCTTCTATCGAACGGCATGTTGCTCAGTCCCGATTCCGTGGAGCAGCTGGTCGAGCTTGGTGTGACGAGCCTCGCGGTCTCTCTCGACGGAGGGACGCAGGCCACAAACGATGACATCCGGCAAGGCAGCGACTTTGAGCGAATTGTTCACAATCTTCGTCACGCAGTCGCTCTTCGTCGTCAGAAAGAGGTCGACCTGCGCATCGGTGTCTCGACGGTGTTACTTCGGCAGAATCTCGAAGAGCTGCCGCGGCTCGCGCAGCTCGTGTGTGACCTGGGCCTCGACTGGTTGAAAATCGAGGAAGGCTATCCCGTCAACGTCTTCTCGGCGGAATCGCTGCTGCGGCCTGACTCACGCACCGTCGTTGCGGCGGTGGAAAAAGCTCGGGCGATTGTCGAGCCCAGCGGTGTGATTCTGGTCGACCATCTGAATCCGCCTGGCGGCTGTCCGTGTCAGACGAGGCCGGGTGACGCACTGTCCGAGTTTCGGGTCACCGACGACTTTGCAAACCGAACGGTGTTTCGTCCGTGTCAGGCGGCCTGGGAAATCGCGTGCATCGATCCCGACGGAGCGGTGCACGCCGGAGACTACGCGAGCCGGCCCCTTGGTACCCTCGCCACCGCGTCCCTGCTGGAGCTGTGGAACGGCCCACGGGCCGAAGCCTTCCGTCGAGATGCGCTCAGCATGATCGATCCCGGGCTGCGCTCCTGCTGTGCAAGCTGATTCGAAACTAGTGCAGCTCACCCTGACGGTAAATGCGGTGGAGCAGGATCGGTAGCAGCAGCGTCAGCAGGATCGACAGCGTCGTCAGTCGGTTCACTCCGACGAGACGTCCGCTCGCCAACTCGTGCAGAAACACGGATCCGAGTCCCGCACCGATTGCCGCGGCCATGTGCTGGACTGCTGACTGCAAAGACTGATAGCGGGCGCGTTCACTCGGGGCGGCGACTCGGCTACAGGTGGCGGTGACGCAGACATTGCGCGACGATGAGCTGACGAGAAAACCCACAAACACGACGGCGATGGGCACCAGGTTGTGTTCCGGCAAAAAGCCCACCACCAGGACCAGCGACAGGAGCAGGCTCGCCAGCACCATGATTTTGGTCGCCCCAAAGCGGTCAACCAGCCAGCCGACAATCCGCATCGAGATGAACGTACAAGCACCGCCAATGGCGTACATGTATTCCAGGTCGGTGCGCAGCATCCCGCAGTTGCGAATCAGGTACGGCGCGATGTTGGGCACGATGGCAAACGTAGCCATGTTGCTCACCGCAATGGTGGTCAGCGCGAGCCGTACGACCGGACGATGGAGGATTTCGGTCAGGCTGCGGGCGTGTTCAAGATGTTGGAGATGGCCACGCAGCGGCGGAAGCACCCAGGCAGTCAGCGCGAGGACGACAAGGCCAAGCCCTGCGACGACAAAGAACGGCGTCCGAAAACCGCCATGCCGGGCGAGCCAAAGGCCCATTGGAACGCCAACGACAGACGCGACGGAAAAAGCTCCCATCACCGCACCGATTGCGCGACCTCTTCTCTCGACGGGAATCAGGTCCGTCAGCGCTGAAATGGCCAAGGATGTGGCTGGTCCGCCAAACATCCCCGCCAGCAATCGGGCGGCCATCATCGACTTGAATCCGACGGCAAATCCACCCGCCGCAGTCCCAAGCACAAGACCGAGCAGTGCCCACAAAAGCGCCGTCTTGCGATCAAAGCGGTCGAGCACCCAGGCCCCAGCCAGCCCTGCCACCGACGCAGAAACCGCATACGATGATCCGAGGAGTCCGAGCAGCGCCGCCGGAATCTGCAGCTCCGTCGTAAAATCCGGCCCCAGCGGCATGATCATCATAAAGTCGAGGATGTTGACGAACTGCACGGCACCGAGGAAGAAGACCCCGAGTCGTTCTTGTCTTGGCGCCGACTGCTCGCTCATGCACGGCTCGAACTATGGCTTGTAGCGAACGGCGGTGCCCGCGGCACCGACGGCTATGATGGTACTGCTGTCGACCGCGTAGACACCGTACAGGGTCTGGCTCGTGACCGCCTGCAGCTTGGTCCAGCTTGTCCCGTTGCCGAGGAGAGCCGTGCCACCATCGCCGACAGCGAAGATGGTCGTATCGTTGGCACCCGAGACGGCCCGCAGGTTGGCGGTCGTACCGCTCGTCTGAACCATGCCATCTTGACCGTCTCCCGCGTTGCGCCGAACAATGGTCCCACCGTCTCCCACCATGTAGATGGCTTGGGTACCCGCCCACACAGCGTTTAGGTTGGCGGTGGTGTTGGTTGTTTGAGCGGGGAAGAATCCGGCGTTATTGCGCACCAGCAGGCCGCCCGCGCCAGACATGAAGTGCTCGTCGCTACCAGGCATGAAGGCTAGACCCGATAGGCTCTTGCTGTTGCCGTATAGCGTCGGCTTGTTCCACTTGTTGTTGCCGTCCCACTGCAGGTACGTGCCGCCGCTGCCTGCGATGTAGAGGCTCGACACGAGCTTGTTGGCCCCGACGGCATTGATCTGGAACACGGGCGCGGGCGGTGCGGGGTTAAAGCGAGCCCACGCGGTGCCTGTCCAGGCCAGCAGGAGCCCATTGTCGCCGCCTGCAAGGATCAGGGAAGTGTTGTCGCGGGGCGCGGTCACCGTGCGAAGAGTCGTCGTCACGCCGCTGGGAACGGTGGACCAAGCCGTGCCGTTCCACTTGAGGATTGTGCCACCGGTGCCAACTGCGTAGACCGCAGAGGGTGTTGTGCCCCAGATGGCGTAGAGGTCCGCGGTCGTGCCCGTGGCAGGCATCGGGCAGAAGCCCTGGCACTTGTTGGTCGTTGCAGTCACCGTCGTATCTGCAGTGATGGTGAAGCTGCAATCGGCGAGCGTGCCGGTACAGCCGCCAGTCCAGCCGGTGAAGATGTCGTCGCCGGTGATCTGCGCCGACAGCTTGACTTGCTCGCCGGGACGGAACTCGACGATCTGCTGGTTGCATGTGGCGTCGCACTGGACTCCGGCTGGCGTGGACGTGACGACAGACTGCGCAGTGCCGGCCTTTTTCAGGGTCAGCTTGACGTTTTGCAGCCCACACTTGCTCAGCGGCTCAGCAACGAGCGGCAGCTTGACGTCGTAGGCTTTGTCTTCGTCGATCTGCAGGGTGGCTCGGCCCGCCCCGAGGACGCAGCCCGATGGGAGGCTGGTCTGCGCATCAAAAGCGGCTTCGCCGCGAGTGCCTACCGGGAATTCGACCGTGATCACATTGAGCGAGTCATTGCCCGAATACTGCTGATCTTTGCTTTCGCCTGCCGCAGTGACTTTCAGCGCCACCGTCTGGGTTTCTGGCGGAAAGTTCGTAATCAGCAGCGTGACGAACGGACCGGCAGCCTTGCCGCACGACAAGAGCGTCAGCGCCGAAAGAACGGCACCTGCATCTCTCCACCGGCGAATCGGTCGGTTCATCGCGCTGCGGAGGATCGTCGTTTCGAGGGTCTTGGAGGTGAATGTGTTCATCGTGCGGGCTCGCTAAAAAACAAAATGATTCGTCGCTGGGGTTCCGTTTTGACTCGGGGTTTGGGTTGCAACCACCGCGCCAGCGGTCACTGCGCCAGCCACAGCAACCGCAGCACCGCCCACAGCGACCCAGAACCACCACTTTTTGTAGACCGGCGTTTTTGCATCAGATAGACCGGCAGACTCGGCGGGATCAGCACCTTCGACCAGCGCAATGTCGAGAGAAAGCCGCTGCGACTCTGGTACTTCGATGTCACGTTGGTCCGATCGGAAGCCGGCGCTGCGCAGGACCAAGCGATGCTTGCCGCTGTAGGACGGGCGCTTGAATGGCGTGACGCCTAGCTCTGTACCGTCGACGAAGACCAATGCGCCTGGTGGTTTCGATTCCACCGCCAGGGATCCCCGAGGACGTGCGGCCTCTTCGATGAGCGCTTTTTGGAGCAACTCGGACAGTGCGTGCCCCGCCGCAGCGGTGTCGCATTTTTGGCAATCGGCGGTCACCGTCGAGCCGCTCGCGCCGATGTCGACGTGGAACAGCTCGATCTTAAGCTTCCAGTCGCCGGGTGTGGTCTTCGGGGCATGCGGGCGTCCACCCTTGTCTTTTTTCGTCTCGCCATCCGCTGGTGGCGGTCCGTCGCGCCGCACCCCAACCTCGGCACGGATGACGTAGCGGCTGCCGAGGAGTCGACCGATCCGCTCAATACAAACGGCCGTCTGGCAGCTCTGGAGTCTTTTTTCCTCGGTGAAGATCAGATCGCGATCGCTTTTGGCTGTGACCACGAGCTGCTGTCCGCGCAAGGTTTCGCCCAGGCTGGCGTCGAAATATGCTCGTTCCGACCCACCCACAGAAGCATCAGAGCTGGTATCAAGCACCGTCGCTGTGGTTTCTGCGCGAGCCGATGTCAAAGCGCCACACAGCACAAGCGCGGTGGCCAAGCTGCCGAGCGCACCGCCCGAAGATGCGCTGCCCCGTACCGCTCGTCGTGATGAGTGAAAATGCATTGGCCCATTTTACACTGAGCCGGGCCCCCGACTGAGCTTCTACATGCGCTGGACTGCGAAAACCCCAGGCAGCTTCTGAAGCGCGCGAATGATTTTTTGCAGTTGATCGACGTCCACCACGCTGACCTTGAATGTGTTGACGGCTCGGTCGTCATCGAGCGTGCGACAGTTGGCCTGCGAAATGTTGAGCCCTTGGTCGTGAAACGTCTGCGACAGCTGTGCGAGGATTCCCGGCTTGTCAGCGCAGACCACTTGAACCGTTGCGGGCCGAGCGGCTTTGTGGTCGAGATCCCACTCGATGTCGATGCGACGCTCTTCGGGCTGTTCCATCGCCGTCGAGCACATCTTGGCATGGACGGTGACGCCGCGCCCTCGGGTGATGACACCAACGACTGGATCGCCAGCGACGGGAGAGCAGCACTTTCCAAAACGAACGAGGACGTCGTCTTCCCCGGCGACACGAATCCCTGGCGGCTTCAGTCCCGGCGTTCGTTTCGGCAGGCTTGCCGTTCGCGACGGTGCTTCCGTTGCCGGGCGTACCGTGCGTTGTCCTTCGGGGAGCAGTACCTCGACGACATCGGCGGGAAGCAGCCTGCCATAGCCGATGTTCATCAGCATCTCGTCGACGCTCTGCTGCCGAAGCTCGTTTACGGCATGAACCAGATCGCCAGACCGTTCGCTTTTGGCAAAGGTCATGTCGTGCTGTCGCATCTCGCGGTCGAGCAGATCGCGTCCAAGCGTCTTGGCTTTTTCACGCTGCTCACTGCGCATAAAGTGGCGAATCTTGGCCTTCGCCGACGAGGTTTTGACAAACTTGAGCCAGTCTTTGGTCGGTTTCTGATTCGGACTGGTGACGATCTCGACGGTGTCACCGTTTCGCAGCTTGTAGCGCAGCGGCACGAGCTGTCCGTTTACGCGCGCCCCCGAGCAGTGATTTCCGACGTCGGTGTGGATGAGATACGCCAGGTCGACCGGTGTTGCTCCCGTCGGCAGCGCTTTGACGTCGCCCTTTGGAGTAAATACAAACACTTCGTCGGCAAACAGATCGACCTTGACCGTCTCGATAAACTCCGTCGGATCGGCCAGCGTCTTTTGCCACTCCATCAGCTGCTTGAGCCACGCGAACTTTTTGTCGTCGGGATCGCTGCCGCCGGGTCGGCCTTCTTTGTACTTCCAGTGTGCAGCGATACCGTCTTCGGCGACGCGGTGCATCTCGTCGGTGCGGATCTGGACCTCGATGCGCTCGGCCTTCGGTCCAATCAGCGACGTGTGCAGCGACTGATACATGTTCGGCTTGGGCAGCGCGATGAAGTCTTTGAAGCGGCCCGGAATCGGCGTCCACTTGCCATGCACGACGCCGAGCGCCGCGTAGCAGTCGCGGACATTTTTGACGATCGCGCGAAACGCAATGATGTCGAACAGCTGGTCGAGATCGCGCCCGGTCTTCACCGTCTTTTGGTAGATCGACCACAGGTGCTTCGGTCGTCCGGTGACCATCGCCGGAATCTCGTTGGTTTTCAGCTCGTCGCGCAGGACCTGTGACACCTCGTCGATGTACTGCTGCCGGTTGGCAA
>CAYTGC010000078.1:0-19438 GCA_964437195.1 uncultured Myxococcales bacterium
AACACAGTTTGCGCAGTTTGAAGAGCGACTCACCTCTGTTTTTGGCAGCATGACCGATGGTCTGATGATTCAGGATTCCCATGGTGCGATCCTGGCGTGCAACAAGGCGGCTGAGCGCATCTTGGGCGTCTCTTCAGAGCAGCTCGAGCGGAGGGGATCTGCCGACGCCCGGTGGCAAGCCATCCATCCCGATGGCACGCCGTTTGGGCTCGACCAGCTTCCTTCGAAGATGGCGCTGCGAACGCAACAGCCGATCCATGATGTCGTGATCGGGCTGCGGAAACCGACAGGAGAGCTTGCATGGATTAACGTCCATGCGATTCCGCTGCCCGCTTCGAACAGCGTACTTACGACCTTTGCTGACATTACTGGTCGAAAACAGAATGAAGAGGATCTGAACTTCCAAGCGCAGCTCCTGCGCGCGGTGGGCCAGGCGGTGATCGCGACCGATCTGCTCGGTCAAGTCACGTACTTTAATCCTGCCGCCGAAAGGCTGTATGGTTGGTCCGCCGAGGAAGTTCTGGGCAAGAACATCCTGGATGTGAACGTCGGTACGCCTCATCGAAAACGTGCAGAGGAGATCCTGCAGTCACTGAGTCACGGCGGCGAATGGCACGGAGAGTTTCCAGTCCGCCGTCAAGATGGCAGTTCGTTTATCGCTGAAGTGGTCGATTCGCCGATCCGAAATGCACGCGGGGAGCTTTGGGGATTTGCGGGTGTGTCCCAAGACATCACAAGTCGGAAAGAAGCCGAAGCTGCGCTGCGCGACAGTGAGCATCTCCTTCGCTCCATCGCTGATGGGGTGCCGATGTGCATCCTTCGCTGGGACAGAGACCTGCGTCTGGTATTTGCGAATGCCGCAGCAGAAAAACTGTTCGGAGTCTCTCGGGGGTCGCTTCTTGGCCGCAGCTATCGAGAGCTGATGGGCGATGAGCTCCTCGCGAAGCACATGCCGGTACTGGAGGCCGCGCTGCGTGGGGTTTCGCAGTCGTTTGAGTTCTCCCGAATACAGCCAGGTGGCCAGGTTGGGCACTTCTGGGTGCAGTACGTTCCGCACATCTTGGATGATGTGGTCACGGGAATATTGAACATTGAAACAGACATCACTCTTCTCAAGCGAGGCGAAAGGCTGCTCACCCAGCTTTCGGAGATCGTGGAATCAGCCTCGGATTCCATCGTCCGCGAGGACTGTGGTGGGGTCGTGCAGTCGTGGAACCCGGCGGCGGAGAGACTGTTTGGCTACAGAGCAGAGGAGATGATTGGGCAGCCATTTACCAAGCTCATTCCCGCTGACGTTCTGCACAAAGATCTGGCCGCACGCGAACGGGTGTTACATGGCGAACCGGTCGAACACTACGACACTGAGCGGGTCCGCAAAGATGGCACGCGCATCGAAGTGGAAGTCACGCTGTCCCCTGTAAAAGACGAGCTTGGACAGATCATTGGCATTTCCCGGATTGCCCACAATGTCTCCCAGCGCAACCTGCTCCAGCGGCAGCTTCAGCAGGCAAGCAAGATGGAGGTCATCGGACGACTCGCAGGGGGGGTCGCACACGACTTTAATAACATCTTGCAAGTGATGATGCTTCAGATCGAGCACGTAACCGAGCGACCCGAGCTGCCCCAGTCACTGCGCCCCGCGATCGCGCAGCTAGAACAGCTGACCGAGCGAGCGGCCAAGGTGACGTCGCAGCTCCTCCAGTTTGCGCGCAAGCAGAACGTACAGCTAAAGACCGTTGATCTGAACCAAGTCTTGCAGCAGACCACCGCGCTGCTATCGCGACTGCTTGGGGAGCGGATTGACTTGCGGACCACTCTGTTTCCGTCCCCGGTCTGGGTGGATGCGGACGCAGGAATGATCGAGCAAGTCATCCTCAATCTTTCGATCAACGCACGCGATGCAATGCCAAACGGCGGATCTCTGTTCGTAGAAAGCTCGGTTGTTGACTGGAACGATCCGATGCCCGCTGGATTTCCCGAAGCACTTCCGGGGCACTACGTCCGTCTGTCGGTCAAGGACTCGGGCCACGGAATGAGCGAAGAAGTCTTGTCCCATTTGTTCGAGCCATTCTTCACCACCAAATCGGCGGGAAAAGGCACGGGGCTCGGACTTGCGGCGGTCTATGGAATCATTCAGCAGCATCGCGGATTTTTGACGGTCGACACCACGACAGAAAAAGGATCTACGTTTATTGTGTATCTGCCATGGTCGGACAAGGCCCCGCAGGAAACTCCTCCAAAGTCATCTGGAGTCACCAGGTCGGGCAGTCTGCACGGAATCCTCTTTGTAGAAGATGAGGACCTTCTGCGCGAGGTTGGCGTCGAGATGCTGGCAAGTGAAGGCTATCGTATTTGGACCGCTGCCAATGGACAGCAGGCACTGGCGGTCTTTGAGCAAGAAAGCGCCGCGATCGATCTGCTGATTACCGACATTGTCATGCCCGGAGGAATCAGCGGACTCGAGCTGGGGCAGATCCTTCGCAAGAAAAAGGAAGACCTGAGCGTCATCCTGATGAGCGGCTACAGCGAAGAGATTGTCACCGCCGAGAACAGTCCCCACGCCCACATTGAGTTTATCGCCAAGCCCTTCCGCTACCAGGAGCTGTTGCAGCTCATCCGAAACAGTCTGGGCGCTCCGTAATCGCGGCAAGGATGGTCGTGAGAACGCGGGACTGCTGCGGCCGAGCCTTGGGAATCGACGAGGAAGTCTGGGAGGGGCGATCGACGCACTACGGAACGGCGGAGTGGCGAGTGCTTACGCGATCTTCTCATCGCCCAGATGAATCTTGATCGAAAGGTCTTTGGGCTTGCGGTAACAGACCTTGACTTCATGTGAGTCAAACCACGCTTGAACCTCGCGGAGGGCTTCTACTCGTTCGGCTTCTCCGACTCCGCTGACGAGAGTGGCCGCGTTCCTCGGGAACGTGGTCCACAGCGTGAAGTCATCTGAACCGCGGGCAGTCCACAGCATGTCAAGGACTCCCCTATCGGGATTGCCATGCTTGCCGTTGGCCGAGATCACGTAGTGCGAGGCGTGGACTCTCTGAAACAGCTCCAGGGTCGAGTTTCGGTTGGAGCCGTGGTGTGGAAGCTTGAATACGTCCACGACAAACGGATCCGCCGTGCGAAGCTTGCCTGCGGTCTTAAGTCCAGCCAGGATCTGGTCCGCTCTCGCATCTCCTGTCAGCAGGAGTCGTTTTCCCCCGGACTCTGCGAGCAGCGCAATGCTCGACAAATTGGTAACAGAGGTGTCCTTGGTCGCTGCGGCGACGCCACCGGACGCTGCGGTGGGATGCGATTGCAGGTATCTGTCCCAGGCCTTCTCAATCGCCTGCAGCTCCACTGCGCTGGGCGATAGTACCGAAAGTGTCAAATCATCCATCGGTACCCGAGGCACTTTGCGAGCCGTGCGCATCGCGAAGGAATCAAACTCCTCGTTGATCGGCACCACCAAGAAATCGGCATCATCACGCAGCTGGCGTCCCCCTGGTACTCCAGCCACAAGCGCGCGCATCTCCGGATTGGGAGAAGTCGCAAGACTCGCGATGGCAGCGACTTCTTTGTTGTGGATGACATCGTCGAACGTGTTGTACCAGATCCGCTCCACGCGATATGGGGAAGGGTTCTTCTGCTCTTTTGCTTTGCGCAAATCACGGAAGAATCGCACCATTCCGTCCAGATGATCTTCATCGGTGTGAGTGAGCACCACCAGCTCGATCGGGAGGCTCTGTGAAGAAGAGAGCTTGTGCAGCTTGCGCAAGCCATCGAGTCGCGGCTTGAGCGAGTTTGCATACGTTGATCCCGGTCCACCATCGATCAGAATGTGTCGCGGATCGGTACCGCTGCCGTGATGCAAAAGAAGGCAGTCACCTTCCTCTGCATTCAGTGCTTCGAGTGTGAGCAGCATGGCCAGACTCCTATCTGACAAAAGTCACGCGTTACATCGATTCCATCGCCCGCAAAATGTCGAGAAGCCCCGCTCCCTGGAAGCTACGCTCTCGCTTTAGATCCGTCGCCGTTTCGCACAGGATTCGCTTTACTTCACTCGGCTTTCCTTTCAGCTCTGTGTAGCGACAGAACAGCAGCGCGGCAGCTCCACTCACATGCGGGGCCGCCATGCTGGTTCCATCGAGAGACTCTTCTTTGTTGCCCGGAGTAGTCGAGGTTACTTTTTCTCCCGGCGCGACCAAGTCTGGCTTCATCCGTCCATCACCAGTGGGACCACGGCTCGAAAAGTAGCTCACCCCATAGTTTTGTGGTTCAGAGCGATGGGTCGCCCCCACTGTGATCACGCTTGGCGCATTGCCGGGGTCGGTGATACTGACGGTGCGGTAGCCTTCCTCATACATTCCGCTGGTCGTTACGTACCTCGCCATGCCGTTGTTTCCCGCAGAGGCCACCACCACCACGCCACTGCTCACCAGCCGTTCGCATTCCTCGCAGACAGGGGTCTGTCCACAGGCATAATTGGAGACATCGTGGTTTAACGACAAGCTCAAGTTGACGCCGTGGATCTGAATGTGCTCATGCCGTGAGTTGATGGCGCGCACAAACTGTAGCGCCGCAAGCACTGCAAACTCGTCCGCAGTGCCATCAGCTTTCAGCGTCCGAAAGTCGTACAGTTCGATCTCAGGACAGATGCCAATTCGGTCCGTCATTCGTCGCGGCTGACCGAGCTCGGCCACAACCAGATCATCTTTTAGATCTTCGGCATGCCAGTCCGCCGCAAGAATGCCGGCCACATGGGTTCCGTGCTTGTGCTGTGGGACTTCGTACTCCCCAACATCGTGCGCCATCATCAGGATCGGTTCCCATACCTCCCAATCGAGCGTACGACCGTCCTGCACCAGCTCTGCTTTGCCTTCCTTTGTGCAGCGGAATTGGCCGCAGGTGCGCTTGAGCGCTGTGAGGAGCTTTTCCCGATACTGTGCATCGTCTTCGATCTTGTTCCGTACAGAGGCAGGAAGTCCTTTGCCAACGGACGCAGGGAGCTTCGGTCGCTTCCGTCCGGATTTCTTGGCACTGAGTGCCTCCACGTACCGAGGTGCGATGGCCATCAGCTCACGAAGGTACGTAAAGTCGTAGGTGGCAACAATCCGTGATCGCTGCAGCAGCGCCTGTGGAGTCAGCGGCTGTGCCTCTGGTTTCGGAGCAGGCGTATCCTCCCGGTGTCCGTTGCGGCGCGGAAGACCATCGCGTCTTTGAAATGCAATGTGTGTTGCATCGATTCCCGTGTCGAGCACTGCCCAGCGGATGCCTCTACCAGAGACCCCGAACACTTTCCGTGCAGCATCGGCTTTGACCGTTGCGGTTGACTCGCGCATCGAGATCTTCGCTTCGCGATTCATATGCACGCTCCACAGCGGTTCCACATTGTCCACCGGCGGCATGTCGCTGAAGACCTCAAACAGGGCGTTCAGCAGGTCGTCCGTCTGCTGTCTCTTTTCAACCCACTTCTGAAGTCGATCCTTGCGTGCGTTGTCGAGTCCTTCTGGGTAAAAGTCGCGGTGCAGAATCCAGATTCCACCCACCACTTTCGCCAACCAGACAAAGTCGCCACTTACCCGAAGTGGAAGCGGCGCTGCGCCTCGGACGGAGGATTCTGTCCAACCACTCCCTTTCCGGTCTTTTTCCAGTTCCTGGTGAAGTGCGGCGCGGAGTGGAGCAAAAGAGTCTCGGCTTGTGAAATAGGAAGAGGGTTCAGCAGCCCGATAGGAGCCATCGTCATGCCGCCGCTCTGGAAGCAGATAGCGATGCCACCATGGCGAGAGTGGCAGCACACAGCGCGCGAAAGTACGGAAGTCGAGCTCTGCCACCGCCGCCGATTGGGTGGGCGCCAGACGCGCGGACGCACAGACATCTTCGGCTTCATCCTTCGTCAAGCCAAAGGCCATCCGCGCGGCCAGCGCTTCGGCCAAAGGAGTGTGGACAACCTGCTGCCAGTTCGAGATGAGCAGCAGGTCTTGTGGCGCCTTCCCACGCACACCAAAGGTACGCCACACCTCTGGCATCGCAGGTGAGCGCTGGGTGAACCGGCTTCCCGCAACTGTTTCATACAGAAGATCTTCAATCCAGATGTGGGCTTGTGAAAACTGCATGATTCCTCTCTCTCGTCCCGACTGGCAAGTCGCTTACATCTGAACGGTTTCGATGGTCGAGAAGCTGTGCGCTTGGGAATTGTAGCGCTTGATCGTCACCGTGATCCCAGTGGCAGAGACGTCCCAGATCGCAAAGTGAAATGCTGATTCCTGTTTCTTGATCTGGGGAATCGTGCCTGGATTGGCAACAGGGGAGTAGAGCGTTGCACCGCCACCTCCGCTCACGACGTAGTGAATCCTCCCTTTGTGGCCGACTGGATACTGCTTGAGAATGCGCTGGTAGAAGTGATTGTGACCGGCCAACACCGCTCGCACTTTCGGCGTACCTTCTAGGATGGGAACCAAGTTGTCGAGCTCGTCTTGATTCGACGTGTGCGCTCCGGAGCTTGGATAGGTCAGCGGTGGCATGTGCAGCACGACGATGACATTCCGGATCGCCGCCGACTGCATGGCCGCTGAAAGTTCACAGGAGACAAAATCGGTCTGAGAAGCCGGACTTGCACAGTCCACGTTCGCGCTCTTGGGTGGAAACTGCTTCTGTCCTACGGGCAAGGAGTCCTGCGCCCCCGAGTAGAGGAACAGGAACTTCGTATTGGAATAGGTAAAGGAGTAGTACCGTTTGCTGAGAGATACCTGTTGAGGGAATGAGAACAGATCCATCCAGTCTGGCATCGGGTCGTTGTTCCCTTGTGCCGGATAGAAGGCCCCCTGTGACAAGAAGGTCGCAGCCCCGAAGAAAGAGTCCCAGTTGCAGCCGCCGTATGAATCAACCATATCGCCGGTGCTTACGAAGAAGTGGTTCCCCTGTCCGACCTGCGAGAGAAGCCCTTGTAGCAGACCAGGCTCACCACACTGGTAGTCACCAAAAGATGCGAAACGGAAAGGAATCACGCCTCGTGGGGTGGTGCGAAAGCTGGCCCACTTGGGAGTACTCAGATCCATCAACTGGACGGTCTGTTGCTGGCCTGCCACGAGCCCGGACAGCGTGACGGAATGCCGATAGCGTCCATCTGGCAGTGGCAGAGAGGTTCCGATTGTCCAGACAAAACCAACCGCAGCGTTGAGGATGGCGGCCTGCGCGAGACCACTGGTCTCCCATCGTACGGTTGCAGTGTCTGTACCGACATTCCCAATCCATGGACCACGCACAAGCTGCGCAGTCTTTTGCAGCGTGGGGAACAGGATGGTCTTGTTCTGTCCGGTGATGGTTGTTTCGCGATATTCGGGGGAACCAGTGGTTGTCCACTTCACCTTTGAACCGAGCGGGCCAAACACGATGGCGGTACAACTGTTTTTCCCGGCGCAGCGAAGCAGCCACTTGCCGTCGAGCTTTCCCGCACAGATGTGCTGCGCATCGGCGCTTGGTCCTTCCCACTGACAGGAAACGCGCTCTGTCACGAGCGCAGGTGGAGGACTGGGGGAAGGCGTTGCACTCCATGGCGGAGCTTGAGCCAAGACCGGCATCGAAAACAGCAACCAGGCAAGAGGAAGAACAACCTTCACGGATCAAGCCTCGCACAGCCGATAGGAAGAATCAAACGTCGCGGTGCGAAAAGAGCCTTCGTGATCGAAGACAAGGAAGAGTCGCTGCGCACCAAGTGGCGCGACAGAATCCGTGGGATGAGATGGGAAAGGAGAGGCAGGAAGAGTCCCCTGACCGATCCGATTTAGGAGTCAGTCAGGGGTGGGGCTGGATGCCTACGGAAGCTTACGATTGTCCGTCGCTGCCGTCACCGTAGCCGTAGCCGTAGTACTCACCGTAGCCATAGTCACCATAGTCGGCTTCCGATTCGCCATAACCATAGTCACCGTAGCCTGGGTTTACCACCGGGCCACCGGGGTTTACCACGATGGTCGGATCGATCGGGCCGGGATCACCGCAGCCAGGACGACCTGTTGCTACGGGGCATGGACGAACCATGGTTGGACGGCAACCAACCGGGCACAGCGTCGGACGGCACGTCGGCATGCAGGTCACCACGCAGGTGGCACACATTGTCGGTCGGCACGTTGGGCGGCACGTTGGTGCGCAAGTCATTGGACAAGTCGGCTTGCATGTCGGCTTGCAAGTCGGTGCGCAAGTTGGTGCACACGTCGGCGCGCAAGTCCGTGCGCAAGTCGGTCGGCACGTTGGTGCGCAAGTCATCGGACAAGTCGGCTTGCATGTCGGCTTGCAGGTGACCGGACACGTTGGTGCACAAGTCGGAGCGCACGTGCGGAAGCAAGTCGGGCGACAAGTCGGTACGCATGAAACCGGACAGGTTGGCTTGCACGTCGGTTTGCACGTTGGCGCGCAGGTCGGTGCGCACGTTGGGAAACAGGTGCGCATACACGTCGGAATCATTGTCGGACAGCCCATCGGACGACAGGATGGAACCATCGTGATGGGCGGCATGCAGCCCGGAGTGAGCGTCATCGGAACCGGGACGTCCTCTCCGTAACCTTCGCCATAGCCTGCGCCATAGTCGCCATAGCCCGCCCCCCACGCAGAATCGGCAGCTCCCTCAAGATAGGAGTCTGCAATGCTGCCTTCGAGGAATCGTGCCTCGGTACGCACTGGCTGACGGCTCTCGCGCACGACCTCGGCACGGGCGTTCACCCACAGTCGCGAGCCGCCAAACTCCAGCTGCTCCTTGGACAGATCCTCAACGTGGAGGAGCGCAGACTCCGGAATGTCGGTGTACTGATCGAGGTTGAGGGAGTGATACACGCGAACGTGGTCAGCGCGGCTTGAGCGACCTAGATAGCCGTCAATCTGTGTCACTTCCGGTGGCGAAGCCGGATCGGAAACGAGCTTCTCGACTAACGGGTGCGGTTGCCAGCTAACCTTCTTGTTCTCAGTTGACATAGAAACCCTCCGCTTCGGAAAAATCGAAGCAAATGTAACATACGCACCAGGGGATATGAAGTCAATGTGATGCCGAATACAGAGGTCTTTCGCGACACCAATTCGTGGTATGTGATACGGCTCTCCATGGCCAGGGACACGCCATGTCCGGAGTCTACGCACTCAGGATTGGGACTGCGAAAGCACCTTCTCTGTGGGACCCGTGGTGGTGCTGTCGGGAGGCCACGAACAGAGTCATGTAGGGAGTCAAAAAAGTCCCTTGCTTCCCAGCGTTTCGACTTATATTGCTGGTGTTCTGTTTGTTCTTCCCCAAGCCTTCGGGGTCGACCCATCCCTGACATAAGCGGAGAGCCTGCGTGCTGCTCGACATCGACAATGTGTTTCCATTCCTACTAGACCATGGGTTCTTGGACCGTGCAGCGGTTGTGGATGGTTACGTCCGAGCAGTCAGTGCATCGCGGCGAAATCGAAACCTTCGAGTAACTCGCGATGGAGGACGTGGATTCCTGATCAAACAGGCAGAGCATGCCGGAACCCATGAGACGCTTCGCAATGAGATGGCGTTCTACTCGCTTGTGGCCAAGGAGGATCGAGCGCAGTCGGTTCGGGACTTGCTTCCGCGGTTTGTTGGGAGCCGGACCGAAGATGATGTTCTGATCTTGGAGCTGCTGGAACCAGCCACTCCCATCCAAGAGTTCGCGCATACCTTCCGCGCGGGATGGTTTCTTTCGGGCCTCGGTTCAGCAGTCGGGAATGCGCTCGGTCGGATTCACAGCAGCCTCCGTGAAGTCGGCAAGGAGTCGTCAGAGATTTTCAAGGCACATCCTCCTTGGGTGATGTGGGTGCATCGCCCGGGGCCTGAGATCCTGATGGAGATCTCGGCTGCGAACCACAAGACGCTGCAGATCATCCAGCAGAATCAGAAGTTGAGTGGACAGCTTGATGAGCTTCGACGCGGCTGGAAAGCAGAGACACTGATCCACTGCGACATCAAAGCCGACAACATCCTGGTCACCAAAGGTGGGACGCGTCCGGGGGATCCGGTGGAGCTGCGGATCGTCGATTGGGAACTGGTTCAACTCGGCGATCCGGCCTGGGATGTCGCGGCGATGTGGAAGGACTTCTTGGTCTACTGGATTACCTCGATGCCGATCGCGAAAGGAATGAAGGGGGCGCAGATGGCTGAAGCGGCACAGTTTCCTCTTCAAGGATTCCAGCTTGGCGCCCAGAATCTGTTTCACAGCTATCGTCGCGCTGCCGAGCTGAGTGATGAAGTGGCAGAGGCTCTCCTTCTGCGATCCGTGCGGTACTGTGGTGCGTATCTTGTCCAGTATGCGTACGAGTCTGCACAGCGAGCTTCTGCGCTTGGCAACCATGAAGTGATGATGCTCCAAGTCAGCGCAAACATCCTGGCAGATCCGAGCGGCGCGGCTCAGCACCTTCTGGGTCTGTCCGCAGGGAAGGCCAAGTCATGAACGACACCCGCGAGGACTTGCGCGAGCTGCTCGCTGCTGTGGTGATTGACTCACCCACGCAGTTTCGGATTCGCGGTGAGGTGTACCAGACGTCTGGTGTGCCAGGCAGTCAGGAACCGCCTCTGCTTTCCGAGCTACGAAAGGCGCTCTACGCTCGACTGTACGCGCGGTCCGAACCGCAGAACGCTGGATACCGTGACGAGCTGCGAAACCGTACGTTGGGTGCTGAGCTGTCGGCTGCAAACTGCGGAAAAGGAACGTGGGAACCGGGCTGGATCATTCAAGGTCCAGAAGAAGAAGGGCGCATTCCGGTCCGCAAAGATCAGCTGACTTTGTGGGTCACACCACTGCAGCTTCGTTCGCTTGGGAATAGTGCACGCACCGGAACTCCATGTCGGATTCGCGTTGGGAAGGAACTGCGCGAGCTCATGCCCGGCTTTTACATTGCGATTGGCGATGGCGATGAACGCTCGACGCGAGATGAGGAAGGTCGACTGGTCCGTTTCTACTTCCATGTGGAGGCAAACGGTGCAGTGACGTTTATTCGAACCGTAACGATGGTTCTCAATCGAGCAGGGGTTCCCTTCCGCGCCAAAGTCGTGAACCAGCTGGAGGGCTTCCCTCGCGCCGACGCAGCGGTTCTATACCTCGACAAGCGTGACTACAAGCGAGTGGCACCACTTCTGCCAGCCATGTACGAGCCGCTTCGACCACTGCTGCGCAAGACCGTTCCCCTGTTTACCAAGCGCCTGGCCGATGGACTGGGCTTGGCCGAGGATCCACAGACGGAAGACAGCTTTGGTCAGCATCGCTGTCGGCTGGTCGCACAAGGTCTGTGGACTGCATTTTCTGCGGGTCGTTCCGATGATGAATCGCGGATGACCTTCCTTTCGGATGCGTTCTCTGCGGCGGGTTTGAATGTTGCGGCGCTGTATTTGCAGCCGGGCTCTGCTGACGACTACATCACACTGGGAGAAAGCGTTACCGCACCAGCGCCAGCGCCCAGCTCGCCAAAGACTGCTCAGAAAAGGAAACATCGTCGATGAGTACCCTTGCGATGGGCGATTCCCAGTGGCTGGAAGCTGCGCTGCGGATTGGGAGAGCGCTGGCGACAGAAGCAATCTGGTATGAGGATCGCTGTACGTTCATTGGTCGATCGCAAGACGAAGCAGATGAACAGACATTGATCATTACGCCAACCTCCGAGTCACTTGGATCGGAGCTGTATGGCGGAACATCTGGCGTGTCTCTGTTCCTCGCTCACCTGGGCGCCTTGTCCGGGGATGCAGCGGTTCAGCGCACGGCAGGCGGTGCAATCCGTCATGCGCTGCACCGACCGCTTCCCCGTGCTGCCCATCCGGTCGGATTTTATAGCGGATCGCTCGGAATTGCTTTTGCAGCGACGCAGGTGGGCCGACTCCTGTCTCTGCCGGAGATCACAGAAGCCGGACTTTCCTTGGCCGCAACCACGGCAGACAAGCTCATCACGTCATCACAGGAATCCGTACCACTCGACATCATCAGCGGGGCCGCCGGGGGAATTGTCGCACTGCTGGCGCTCGCACAAGCTGCGGGAACGGATTCGCGGGCCGACCTCTTTCAACAGGCCGCGCTGTCACTCGGTGAAAAGCTGTGTCAATGTGCCGAGCGGAGTCTGGACGGGCAGTGGCTATGGCGCGGCACGGCAATGAGTGATCCGAGCCAACATAACCAGGGACAGCCTCTTCCGATGACTGGTTATTCCCACGGTCAGGCCGGAATCGCTGTGGCACTGCTTGAGCTGTTTGCAGTCAGTGCGCAGCAGCAGTTTCTAGATGGCTTCCTCGGCGCAGTGGCGTTCGAGAGTCATTGGTTTGGTCCAGCCCGTTTGAACTGGCCCGATCTCCGTTCGGTTGTGGAAGGAACGGACCCCGCTTCGCTCTCTGTGTTCGGCACGACGTGGTGTCACGGAGGACCGGGAATCCTGCTTTCACGACTTCGTGCAAAGACGTTGGTGCCGAGCTTGGCTGGCATGTTGTCTGCGGACATCTCTGCGGGTCTTAAGACCACCCTTGCGGCCCTGGATGCGCGACGAAAAGGACCAAGACAAGATGGAACGCTCTGTCACGGCGGCGCAGGCTTTGGTGACATTCTGCTCACGAGTGGTCTGCTACTTTCGCAAGACGATCTTGTGCAGCAAGCTGTGAAAATCGGAAACGAACTGCTCGACGAAGAGCAGTCCGGAGCGCGTTACCACACGGGAACTCCGTCGGGGGGGCCTAATCCATCGCTCCTTGTTGGTACCGCAGGAATTGGGCTGTTCTATCTGCGGCTCCACGCGCCTCAGAAGATCCCTTCGATTCTGATCCCACCCCACACGATGTAAACGAGCACCGTCAGGACGGTTGCCAAGTCCTGACGTCGCTTCTCGAATTCCAAATCGGATTGTTGCGATGCATGTCCACCAGCATCGTTCGCAAGCGGCCCATCAGCCGGACCGGATCGCCGTTCTTTTGCGCGGCCGCTGTCACCGCTGCGGCCAAGGCATGGGCAGCGTAATAGCCTTCCTGATATTGGCTTGGCAACGGAGTCTCTGCCGCAAGGATTCGTCGCAGATCGTCTGTTGCGGCTTCATCGCGATCACGCCAGTTTTGAAGTTCGTGGAGCGCGTGGCCTGAAAGAGCCCGGAGCTTGCTGCCCGACAGGACCTCCGCAACCACAGCGCATACCGAACGTTCCTGTTCAGAATCGACGGCTTTTCCCATGATCACAATCGGCGTTATAAGATCCTGTTCGAGCTCGCGCCGAAGCGCATCGGCCCAAGCCGCCGCATCGGAGAATGAGAGTCTTGCCACGACTTCGACCTGCAGAAAAGCGCGCAGAATGTCCGGCGGATACCTCCCGCTCGTTCCCTCGTACGTTGTCAATCTGGGACTCCCAAGCACAAAGGAACGCTGCGCGCGAAAGTGCCCGACAAAGCCCAGCACTGCTGTTGGTCCGAGGTTCAGAACCGCAACCACATCGGCCAGCGTTTCATCCAGACGCGCCATCCAGTATTGCGCGTGCTCGCTGAGACCTTGACTTGCCAGCGTCGATCCAACAAGTTCCCTTGCTTCACTGATCAGACCATCGTCGGCAGTCAGAATGTCGTGTCCTGCTGTTTCGTGGGATAGGGAAGGCCAGCTGATCAGGCCTGCACGCGCATTGCCAATCGGAAGGTTGACAACCGCCGCCTGCAATCCCAGCGGAGCCATCGCATCAGACGTGAAGGTATAGGGGCCTCTGCGACTTGCGCCCCACTTCACAAGCGGGGTCAGCGTCGAGCGATCCGGACTCTTGATGCCGCGCCGATCCTCCTCGCTCAAGAAGCCTTCATAAAGATCACTGACGATTTCCTGCACCGCTTCGGTTGCAGCTTTCTCGAATCCCAACCCAGCCTGGAGCACTGCGAGGGTCGATTCCCACAGCGGCGCATACTGTGGGTTCGGCAGGTTCGCAGCGTAGCCGGACGGTCCAAGCTGATTCAGAATCCACAGACAGGGCGCCGCAACCGCTTGCTGGTACTTCTCTGGAAGCTGCGCCATCGCAGCGTAGAACTCGGACAGCAGCTGTTGATAGCGTGGCAGTTGGGGCACCGCACGGCCATCTTGTATCGCCTTGCGCGCCTCCCAAACACAGCCCTGCAGATTGTCCAGATTCGGTGCGGCCATCTTCGTCACTCCCTATGTCATCGCGCTACAGCTGCCTGACCGATTCGCCACGGCGCAGGCAAATCGTGAAACTGCTTTCCCCTGCGCGCAAGCAGAGTTTTGCGCCGCGACGCGCGATTTCGGAAGGTTGTGCGACTATCCGAGCTTGCTCAGCGCGCGTTCAAGTCGCGCATCGGCGTCTTGGGCCATGGCGGCGAGGTCGGCGTCGCCAAGAAACATCATCAGGCTGCTTGGGCGCGCAATCTCAACCGAGATCTGCCGCTCCGTGAGCTGCCGCAGCACCACGTTGCAAGGCAGAAGGGCCGTCACATCCGAGTTTCGTACGTACGCTTCATAGGCAAGCTGTGGGTTGCACGCGCCCAGAATCACTACAGGCGGAATGTCTTTCCCCAGTTTCTCTCGGAACTTCTGATCCAGGTCAATTCGAGTCAAAATCCCGAAACCCTCCTGCTGAAGGGCCTTGGTGATCGTCTCCTGCACCTCTGGGAGTGTTCCGAGTGCCGTCCGCTTCAGGTTGATCGATTGCATGGGAATTCTCCAGTTCTGTTCGAGGCCCCAGACTTTAGCCGTCCGCAAAAAGCGCCACTGTCTTCTTGTAGGTCAAGAGCCAGTCTGCCGCCAAAAGGATTCGCTTGTTCATGACACAATTGTTTCCTGGGTGGGGTGAATCCTTTTGGCGAATCGTGACCTCTTCCCTCCAAGAAGGAGAAAACCCATGAAAGCGATCGAAATTACCTCCGCCAACCTGCAAGCGACGCTGGAGCAGCCTGGCATCGCGGTGCTTGACTTCTGGGCTCCGTGGTGTGGCCCGTGTCGTGCGTTCGCACCCGTCTTTGATGCGGCAGCGGCAAAGCATCCAGATGTCCGGTTCGGAAAAGTCAACACGGAGCAGCAGTCGGAGCTGGCCGCGGCATTCGGAATCCAGGCGATCCCAACACTGGCCGTGTTCCGCGACAACATCCTGGTGTTTCAGCAAGCCGGAATGTTGCCCGCGTCGTCGTTGGAGCAGCTACTCGGCAAGGTCCGGGCACTCGACATGGAGGCTGTTCAACAGAAGGTTGCCGCGCAGAATCGGAATCTTGCTGCGAAATCCTAGCGCAGGGGACGCCGGAAAGTTTGTGGGAACCTGACGCGCCTCCGATGTTCTAAACGAACAAGGAGGCGATCATGCGTACGGAATCGAAGCTCTTGCGAAGATCGACCAGCGTGTTGTCACTGGTTGGGTATCCGCTTCTGATGCTCGTCATCAATGGTGGAATTTTTGCCGCGCTGACCTTTGCGGGACAGGCCGGAGCAGAGCCATCGGCCGCAGCGTCCAAAGCGCCAAGTCCGGAAGATCCGCCGAGGCATGCCAGCTACGACGAGAACTTCGAGAAACCCACGCGCGAACTCGACGTCGAAGGTCTGGATCGTCAGATCGACCGACTGCGTGCATCCAAAGCACTGGATGCGCAAGACGAACCGCCTGAGCTGGCAGAGCTTCTTGCCACGGTCGAACGCAAGCAGCAGATTCGACGCAGGCAAGCGCAAATGAAACAAGTCCTTCCCGTGCGGCACTTCGGCGGGTACTGATCGGCGTCGGGGTCTGTCTGGAGGTTCATCATGTTCTCGAACCCTGTCGTCGAGATTCTGTATTCAGCGCTGCGCCAGTTCTTCCTCTTTGCGGCGCTTCTGTATCCGATCGAGCTGCTCATTCCGGCGCATGCCGACCAGCGGATTATGCGGCGCGGACTGCGCACCGATCTGCTGTACTTCTTCCTGACGCCCCTGTTTTTGTCCGCTGCGTTTGTCCTGATCCTGCCCGGGATGGACACCGGAGTCCGCGCGCTGGTCCCAAGGCCGGTCCTTGACCTGCTACAGCGTCAGCCATTCGGAGTTCGCGTCGTCGAAGCCATCCTGTCTGCTGAACTTCTGGGCTATGCGGTCCATCGACTCTGTCATTCCGTTCCTTGGCTGTGGCGATTCCATCGAGTTCACCACAGCAGCACCGCCCTGGATTTTGTGGCGACGCATCGCCAGCATCCCTTCGAAGCTTTGCTTCTGCTGACGGTAGCGAACCTTTCGTTGCCACTGCTTGGGCTGCGCTCGGAATCACTCCTGCTGCTGGTGTTGTTTCAGAAGTTTCACACCGCGCTTGTTCATAGCAACGTTCGACTGGACTTTGGCTGGGCAACGATGCTGATCGCGTCACCTCTGTTTCATCACAGACATCACGATGCAGATGACGCGGCGCCCGGACATAATTATGCGTCAATGATTCCTCTTATTGACTGGTTCTTCGGAACCTACAGCGCACCTGGCGTCAGCTTTCCTCGCCGCTACGGTATCGATGAGTCGGTTCCTTCCGGTTTCTGGGCGCAGCTTTGGAGCCCGCTGCGTCCCTGATGGGGACTGACTTGCCACCGCCCACCACTGTTTGCTCAGGCGCACTCATGACTCACGACGAAGTCAGCGCGACCGCAGCCTACGCATTCACCGCCGACGCAGATGACATCAAAAAAATCCTGCCAACGCTCCTTGGGAATCCCCTCGTAGTTGTCTCCTTGATAGGTGACCAGGACTGCAGGTCGGAATTTCGTCTTCTTGCACGACCGACAATGCCACGCATACGTACCGATGGGCTGCGCCTTTGATCGCTTTGGCTTGCGACGCACTTCGGCGTTCCAGCCGTCCACTGTCGGATCAAAGAACACCGAGCTGGCGTTACAGCGGGCACAGACCAAACGGACCGGAGGAACATAGACATCGTCCTTGCGAACGCCAACGACCATTCCTTCATCGCAGCCGCAAGGACAGCGAAGGTTCCAGACTGCCAACTCAGCCCGAACGGAACTTGATTCGGGATCAAAGATGTCGAGCAGGCGCGCTCGGACGGGTTCTCCGCTAAGACTTGGCATGACCTGCAGCAAACATCGTGGTGGCGAAGGATTCTCGATCTTCAAAGCAGCCCTCCCTCTCTTTGACTCCATATGTTAACAGACGGGATCACTTGTCGGCGAGCGGAATCCGATCCCAGTCCGCAGACACACACCGCGAAAGGCGAGCTGCCGTCGCCAGGCCTAGAAAGCGAAGTTGATCAGAAAGTAGGTCGGAACAGTCAGCCCGAACAGTAGCGCCCAGATGCTGCGACTCCACTTGTAGATTCGGAGCCCCGGCATTGGTGTCACTGGAAGTACTTCGGACAGCACGATTCCCGATGCCACAATACGCCCCATTTGCAGGACTTTGTGCGGATGGTGTCCGTTAAGGGCAAAGAAACCGATCGCCAGCCCGAGCGTCATGAGCACGACCCCGGTCCGGAGACGCGCAGCATACTTCGCAGCATCGGGCCGCCCCGTTGCTTCGAGTTCATAGTTTCCCGTTGCCAACATCGTCCCCAGATAGGCTGAACACAGGCACAACAGTCCACCGGCAGGCCAAAAGCGAAACACCGTGACCAGACCGACCTGGCGCTCATAAACAAAACGAACCACGCTGCGCATAAACAAGATTGCCAGCGATGCCAGCATCTGCCACAGGATGAGCTGCGGGCTTAGCGCCCAGCCCACGAGCATGTACGCAATGGCCAGTCCGTACACCGCTGCGCTTGCTGCGAGCGACAGCAGTTCCCTTGGACGGAGGCGAAAACCAAATAGCTGGATGTGCCACTCCGTCTCGTCGAGTTTTTTGTCTCGCTTGGCCCAAACGCGAAGGCGTGAAGAGATCACCTGCCGCAGGATGGTTCCCATCGTCTGCAGCACGCGGTTTCCCAGCTTCGACAGTGCTGGCAGTAGTGACAGGGCCGACACAGTGACTGCGGTCGCCACAACCGGGACAGCAGCCGGAGGAACTCCCAACCGATGCAGTGGTGACTGCATCACACCTTGCATCGGGTAGTTCGCGTCGTTTGCTGGCGATTCGCCGGGCGCTTTGTCGCTGGATTCGCTCGGTGGATGCGCGGCTATTGTGGCTTTTGTGGCTGGCGATGGTTTCGTGGCTGGCGAGGGTTTTGTGGCGGTCGCGGGGGCTTCTGTCTTGTGCTTGTGGAGTTGTGCCTTGTGCTTGTCTCCGTGGTGTCGCTTCTTCCGTTTGCGAGAGCCGCTGACCGTGCGGGCGGTATGTTTGAAATCAAGCTTGGTCCAGGCGGACAGCAATGGGAGTGATGGAGCGGATTCTTCTGCGAAAGACTGTCGGTCGGCGCAGAGCATCGAAAGCGCAAGCAAGCACCCAACCGGAGCCAGCGGTCTGCGTCGCATCGAACTTACCCCCAGTGTGCTCGTGTCGTCACTCTTGGCCAAACCCGACAAACCTTCAGTGAACAGCGATTCTTGCTGCGAATCAAGTCACTTTGCGTTGCGTATATTACAGCTATAAAAGTTGTCTTTTCTGTCTCACTGGGCGGCTCATTGAGAGCCCAGGACCCAAGCTGCTGCTTCTCGGCTTCGGATCCGTGGGGGTGACGATGGGGTGTGGAGGACTGGCAACAGCGACGAACGTTGAACATTTTTGAACAACTCGGCACGGGAGTGGCAACATGGAAAACTAGGCACCCCTTTTGCCAATGCAGCTTTCGGTGGCCTGCACTTCTTCCATGCTCGGAGGAAACAGAACATGACGCGCGCGCTTGCCAAGTGGACAGGAAATTCTGTACCAACGCGATGGCTTGTCAGCGTGTTTTCAATGGGGACTCTGCTCTGTCTCAAGCCGATGGCAGGGCGTGCAGATGCGCCGCCTACACAAGCTGTTTCTCCGTCGACATCGTCCCCGCTGCTCATGATTCCCGACTCTGTTCCAGCGGAAGAACCGGCCCCCGCCGCACCGAAGGAGCCAGTCCCCCACCCGGTCCCACCAGCGCCTACCACTGACATTCCGGAAGCGGGGCCGAATGCCCAGCCCGATCCGGTGGCTCCTCCGACAGAGCTGCAGCTCTTTCAGATCGAGGAACAGGTCAGCCAGTACGTTGCCAGGATTGTGACCGCTTCGCGTGTGGAAGAGCAGTCTGGCGAGTCTCCAGCGACAGTGACGGTCCTTTCGCACGACGACATTTCGCGGCTGGGGGTGACAACCCTGGAGGAGATTCTCAACTATGTCCCGGGCTTTCAGGTCACCCGCGATGTAGAGCAAGGGACCGCTTTTCGAATTGGGGTTCGGGGTCGATCCAAGTTTAACTCCGAATATGTGCTGGTATTGAAAAATGGCCAACGACTGAATGATATTTATACTGGCGGCGTTACGCTGCTCAATCGATACATCGCCGTTCAGAACATCAAGCAGATCGAAGTAATTCGCGGTCCTGGGTCGGCTCTTTATGGATCTGGAGCATTCCTTGGTGTCATTAATATTGTAACA
>CAYTGC010000079.1:0-19414 GCA_964437195.1 uncultured Myxococcales bacterium
TCAGATTCTGATTGTGGTCAACGTGAAGGGCATCCAGAGCGGCACGCAGTCGCTTCAGGTCAAGTCTTCACTCGACGGGAGGCCCGATCCGAATGGCCTCACGATTACAAGCAACACCAGCAAGTTTGCGATTCAGCTCGCCAACGATCCGAAAAACTATGGGCAGCTCAAGATCGACGGCTACGCGATGGACGGCAACCAGTGCTATCTCGCGAACGGCCAAGTCACCGAGCAGATCACCAACCAGAAGACCTACTACGAGCTGGACCTGACGCTCTTGCCCCAGGCTTCGCCCAAGTGCAGCCTGACGGTGAAGGTGCTCAGCAGTGGCAACGAAACGGTGACGTCAACGCCGGCAGGCATTAGCTGCGGTGGCGGACAGTCGGTCTGTTCGTATGACTTCCCATTTGGCACACCGGTCACGCTGAACGGGCCGGTCAGCCAAGCCTCCTATCCAGTGTGGACGGGCGGCTGTACGCCTGCATCGACCTATTACACGCCGACCTGCGTTGCCAACGTCCAAAAAGGCGGCGCAACAGCGACGGTGGACTTTGTTCCTCGGGTCTGCTCGCCGGACGGCTGGTGTCAGTATCATCCGCTCGGCACCACGCAGACGCTCATCGATGTGTGGGGCGCTGACGACAAGAACCTGTGGGCCATGGGCTCCGCTGGCTTGCTGCTTCGCTCAAGCGGTGGGGCGTGGCAGCCGACGCCAGGTCCGATCACCACGTTCACCAGCCCGTTTCTTGTCAAAGGTTCGAGTTCCAGCAATGTGTATGCCGTCGGCTATGGCTCGTCCGGCCTGATCCGCTGGGATGGCACCAAGTGGACCCAGCAGACCAACTGGCCAAACTTCCCGAACGTCGATCCTCGTGGAATGTACGTGATCGGACCGAACGACGTGCTGCTTAGCGTCTACGACTTCGCACAGGGAAAGTCCGTTCTTTTCCGCTTCAACGGCACCGCCTATAGCAACGTCAGTCCGACGTTGGCCCCAGGTGAAGGATTGTACCGGATGTGGGGCTTTGGTGCGACCGATGCTTGGGTCGGAAGCAGCACTGGCATCTATCGCTGGGACGGCACCAAGTGGACCAAGGACACGAGCACGGCCATCCAGAACAAGCCGATTCAACATGTGTGGGGACCAGCGGCGAACGATGTGTGGGCCGCGAGCTCGAATGAGCTGTTCCACTTCGATGGCACAAGCTGGACCGCTGCTGCGGCTGATAGCGGCGTCACCCCAACGAGCATCATTGGGATTGGCGGTGGCAAGGGGCCGGACGTTTGGCTGACCACCAGCTCGGCCAACGGTCGTTTCTACCGCTATGCTGGCGGAAGCTGCAGCCCGAAGTGCTGGTCGCAGGTCGATGTGACAGGCGTGACCACCAGGGCTCAATCCGTGTGGGGCGCGGCCAGCAACGACCTGTGGGCGGTCGGCCTCTCCGGCCTGATCCTGCACTACGACGGACAGACCTGGAGCCGCTCGCAGTATCAGAAGACGCCGCTGACCACGAGCACGCTGACGGGCGCGTACGGTGTGCCGAACAACCAGAACTCGGCTCTCCAGATCTTCGGTCCGGTCGATACGGCGCTTAACACGGACAACAACAACATCGCGCCAGCCGCAGGGTTTTCGACGACAGCCCAGTCGGTCTACGCGGCGTACGGCCTGGCCGCGAACGAGATCATGGTCGTTGGAAGCAATGGCCTGGTGATGCGCTATGACGGCGCAACCTGGAAGTCGATTCCGTCGGGAACCGTCAACTCGCTAAACGGTGTCTTTATCAGCAACAGCCCACGCTACTACTACATCGTCGGTAGCGGTGGCTTCATCGCCCGCGCAGATCAGACGCTGACCAGCTTTGTCCAGGGCACCAAGAACCCCCTAAATACGCAGACCTTCTACGCGGTCGGCGGCTCGAGTGCTACCAATGTCTTCGCAACCAGCTACAGCGGCGTTGTGTACCGCACGACGGATGGCACAACTTGGAACCAGGTAATGCCGGTTCCGAACAATGACGTAAACCAGTCCTACTACAGCGTTTTCTATCACCCGTCGTCAGGTCGCGTCTACATAGGTGGCAGCAACGGCAATCTCTTCTACTACTCGGGGGCGCCGTGGACCCAAGTGAACACGGCCTCGACGGCGAGCATCTACTCGATGTGGGGGATGACGGGCTCGCAAGCGATGTGGATCGGCGGCACCGGTGGCACGATCCTCAAGTTCGATGGAACGAACATCGTGGCGCAGAAGACGGGCGTTACCTCGACCATTCGGACGATCTGGGGCAACAACCTGACGGATGTGTGGGCGGCGGGAGACTCGGGAACGATCTTGCGCTGGAAGATGTAAAAAGGCCGCTGCTCTTGCGGCTTGGGGCCGGAAGAGCAGGTTTCGAAGGCTACTTCGACAGCCGCGTGTTTAGCAGCTCACTCAGCGCCAGCAGGGCATCGATGACCGTGAAGATGCCCACCACTTTGCCATTCTGTTCCACAATCGCCGAACCGTACTTCTTCGCGGCCATCTCATCGACCACTTCGTCGAGCGACGAGTCTGGCGAGATCACGTAGACTTCTTGGCTCATCGCGTCTTCGACCTTCACACTGTTCGGGTCGACATCCTTGAGCGTCTCGATCAGGTGGATGTCTCGGATCGAAACCAGGCCAACCAGCGCTCCGCCACTGAGCACGGGCAAGTGACGGATGTTGTGCTCACGCATGATCTTCGCCGCGTCCGCGAGGGACATGTCAGGGCGAACGGTGTGAGGGCTGGTCGTCATGTACTTCTGAATTTTGGGAATCGGCTTGCTCATCGGGATTTCTCTTCTGTTCTTGGTCTCTGAAAAGAGACACTCCTAACCTGCGGATTCGATGGGTTTTCGTAAAGAGCTGAACGTGTGTCTACTGGTGTTCTGGACCGCGTTCGCTCTTCGGCAAGAAGACACCCGACAGATACTTCAATATGAAGCATTTAATATGAGTAATATTTATGGAACAGTGCAGACGAAGAACGCGGACGAGGCTGGTTATAGGAGAGGAGCGGGCGGTTGGGTGATGGAAAGTTCGACGACCAACCTGGCCACCAGCTCGTCGTAGAGGATCTTCAGCTCGGTGTCGCTGCGCACGGTTTGGTGAAGCCGACCGCCGGCGCTCATGCCGTGTCCGCCCGCGGCGCCTTTGCTGCCAACCACGCGACGAATCAGCTCGCCGGCGTGCGAGTCTTCGTCCTCGCTGCGAATCGACAGGAAGACCTGCCCTTCATACTCGCCGAGGCACAAACAGTACCGGGCTTTTTCATACGCGAGCATCAGCTCGGCAATTTCGGCGACCAAATCGGGATACTGGACCGTTCCCAAGTTGACTGCCAAAAGTTCGCCCCAACAGATTGCTCGTCGGCACGCCCGGTCCATCGCGACAAAGTGTTCGCGGCTGAGCTTGGGATTGGTGATCGAATAGAGCTTGGTGTGGTTGGCCTGCGCGGACAGCTCAAGATACGCTTGGCGCTCGTGCGGACCGCACTCCCGACCCAGGTCGCGCGTTTCGGTCTTTACGCCGTAAAGGAACGCTGTGGCCAGGTCCGCCGTCAGCTCAATTCCGGCTTGCTTTAGATATCGCCAGACGATCGTGCACGAGGCACCAAACTCGGGCCGAATGTCGCACCACGGCACTTCGGCAGACAGTGGCCGAGGCGGATGGTGGTCAATCACGATGTCTGGGAGTCGATTGGCCGCGAGGGAGTTGTTGCCGGTCCCCGGCTGGGTATCGAGCAGGGCGATGATCCCAAATGAGTCGATGTCGAGGTTTTCGAGGGGGCGCAGGTCAAAGGACAGAACCCGCACCATGGCTCGATTTTCGGCCCGACCGATGATCCCGGCCATGCCGATGGTGCACTCGATGCCTTGTCGCTGAAGGAGCAGAGAAAGACCTGCCGCTGCGGCGAGGGAGTCTGGATCAGGATTGTCGTGAGGCAGCAGCAGCGCCCGCGGTCTACGGGTCTTGGCCCATTCCCGCGCCATGACAAGAGCACCGCCGAGATCAAACGCCATTTGATTCCACGGTATCGCGGCTGCCGGGTGGACGCAAGCGCAGACGCCGAGGCTGGATACGTCTGGCGGGTTCTTTTGGTGGCGGCGGCTCGTCCGACGCTTTTCCTCGCCCCGGGCGACGTGGCATGCTGCGCAGTACGCCATGTCGAACACCACTTCTTGGGGCCGAAGCCGCCGTTTGCAGAGCGTTCCATACAAGCTGCGCTGGCTTGTACGTGGTCTGCTTGCCTTTGTGGGACTGCTCCTGCTGCAAGCGGACGGCGGAATCTCGGGTGATGAGCTGCAGTGTGAGCTGGCTGCGGACCACATCCTGACTTGCTGTCCAGAGCTAACTTCGGTGCCCCTGTCGTGCGTGCGTTCCGGGTGCGGTGGCCAAATGGTGCCAAGCCTAGATGAAGCGCGGGCAAGCTGTCTGCGTGCGGCAAGCTGTGATGTGCTGCGTTCGTTCGGTGTCTGTGATCTGAACAACTGGGAAGCGCCGATGGGCTGCGCTTCGCCCTGCAACGCCAAGGTGCCGCGATGCCAGTAGCCGGAGCTCGGGCAGGTCTCATCGGTTGTTCGTTTGTGGCATCGCTGGTGGCGATTCCATCGGCGTTTGCCGTCGGCGTACCGGCGAAGGCTGATGACTCAGTCAAGGATGAGCCGCAAGCCGATGCGACTCCCGTCGTCGTCGAAGTTCAGTCGAGCCCTCGTCGTGCCCACCTATTTGGTCGTGTGACCGGCGCATTTGTGTATCGCTGGGCGCTCAAGGAATCGCTGATTGGCGGTGCGTTCGAGGCCGAGGTTGGGGCGCGAGACCATCGCTGGGCAGCGGGCGGAAGGTTGCGCGTCGAGGCCGGCAAGATGCTCGCCGGACTGCCATATCAAGTCATCACCATTGGCCCGAGCTTGTGGTTTCCTCCACTCGCCGGGCGGGTTCACTTCGGGATGGGCGTGGAAGGCGGAGCGCTGCTCCTCGACCGTCGAACCGAGCCAGGTACGGTGATGTGGACGGTGATCTGGGGCGGGCGTCTCGACGCATCGCTCGACCTCGTTCGCATCGGTGAGCACGGCGGCATTTACTTCGGGACAAGCGTTTCCGCGCAGGCACTCACGACGGCTCCGTTCCCGGTGACCGTCGCCACCGGTTTTTCTATCGGATACCGTCCGTAAGTTCTGGGGACTGAGGAGGAAACAGAGGAGAGCGGAGAGAGCTAACGGGCGACTTCGACTTCGACGCCCTCATGAAGTTCTGGGGTGCGCGCCGAAATGACCTGTTCGCCACCGGTCAGACCCTTCAAAAAGACCGTGTCGCCATCCTGGGCTGCAACGATCACCGAAACCGCAGCCGCTTTTCCATCCTTCACCACCAAGATTTTGCCGTCTTGCATCGCGCTGGCCGGTACAGACACAACCTGCTCCAGTTTGGTCTTTTCGGCCAAGAGTTCGTCACCGGCTTTGACCGAGGCGTCCGCGGGAATGCTGAAGGTGACAACCGTCTGGCTGTCCTGCTTCTCGACGTTTTTGACCACGGCTTTAAGAGACACCGTCTTGCCGCTATTGGTCAGGCTGACGGTCTGACCCGCGCTCAGGCTCGCGCCATCGGCGGCTGGGATGGAAAGCTCGGCGACAAGACCCTTGTCAGCGACGGAAACAGCTTCGGTGCCAGCGGTGACGGCCTGGCCCATTTTCACCATCAGCTTGGCGATCGTGCCGTCTTTTTCTGCGGTGATCCGCGCCGCTTTGCTCTGCGTGTCTAACTCGGCGAGCTTGTTCTGTTTTTCGGTGATTTTGGCTTGGATGTCGGTCGCGGCCTTACCCTTCAGCTTGCCCGTCTCGAGTTTTTTTTTGAGACCCTCGAGTGCTTTTTGGGTATCGGCTTGAAGCTTGCCGACGGCAGCGAAGGCATCTAGCTCGACGAGGGCTTCACCGGCAGCGACGGACTTTCCTTCGTCGCTAACCTTGGTGACCTTGCCCGCAGCGCCGATCTTGAGAATCGTCGGCGTGCTCGTTTTGATCTTGGCCGTCGTCGTGAAGTTGCGAGAGACGTCGGACAGCACAGCCGGGGCGGTCTTCACCGACACCTTCTGCGGCATCATCATCGGCTTTACGACGAACCAGAACACCGCGCCACCGATAGCGAGCAGGAGCAGCAGGATCACCACCCACTTGCCGCCACCGCCGCTTGGTTGCTCGGCTGGAGGAGTCGGCTGAGCGACCGGCGCCTTGACCGGCTCGGCAGGCTTTGCCACCGCGACGGGCTTGGCGACTTCGACGGGCTTTGGCGGCTCGACGGGCTTGGCGACTTCGACAGGCTTTGGCGGCTCGACGGGCTTGGCCGGCAGCTCGACCTCGATCGGAACCACGGGGGCCTTCTTGGTTTCGACGACAGGCTCGGGTTTGGTCGCTGCCATGACTTCGTCGAGCAGCGAGCTCGGCGTCTCCGAAATCGCGGGCGGTGTCTCGATCTTGGCTGGGGCTTGCTGCTCCGTCGGCGAATCCACCGGTGGAGGCAGTGACTCGAGCGCTTCGAGGAGATTCGCGCGTGGCGCGGCAACCGGCGGCGCAGCAGTCTCGACGGGAGGCGTAACCTTGACGGGAGGCGTCGGCTTGGCCGGAGGCTCGCTAAGGGCTGGCTTGGCCGATGGCGGTTCTGCTGCCGCACGCGACGGCGGTCGCAACTGGAGCACCTGCTGGCCCATCCGGTCATCGTCATCGCGGGCTGGCGTCCGACGAACCGGATCGATCGGCTTGGCTTGAACGACTGGCTCGACGGGCTTGGCTTGAACAACCGGCTCGACGGGCTTGGCCTGAACGACCGGCTCGACGGGTTTGGCCTGAACGACCGGCTCGATCGACTTTGGCGGCGTCAGCGGCTTGAGCGGCTCGACGACCGGCGTCGGCTTGGCTGCAACCACTTCTGGCGCCTTGACCGGGGGCGCGATTTTTTCGACGGGCTTTGCCACTTCGACGGGCTTTTCGACCGCCGCTGGTTTGCCCGTGTAAGGAGATACTTCAACGCGAGCAACGAGTCCCGCCGCCTGTAGGTAAGCCGTGGCCATCAGCGCGCCGGGTAGCTTGCCTGGCTGTGCCGACACGCCTTCGAGGAGCCCTAGCTGGCCAAGTCGCTCGGCGTATACCTTGATGTCATCGGTGCTGGCGGCAAGCCCCAGCTCACCTTCGGCTTGCTTGGCGATGTCGTCAAGGCCACGCTGCCCGTCAAACTTCTGGGCGAGCAGCCACTCGAAATCGAACAGCCGCAGGACCCCGCCACTCTTCGGGTCGCTCACGTCAAAATAGAGCACACCCTGCGCGTCCTCAACGGGTTCACTGCGCAGATCAGAGCGAAGTCTGGGCGTTGTCGTTGACATGGCTCAACCCTTTTTTTGACCCTTCAGCTCGGTCAGTACCAGCTTGGCGACTGCTTTGAGCGTTTCGAACACACCGTCTCCTTTGACCGCGACCGCTTCAAAGTCTGGGACGTTGTTCGGATTCAGCTCGCGACGCAGATCTTCGACCGGCATCACATTGGGCATATCCCGCTTATTGTACTGAATCACAAACGGCATTTTATCGAGGTTATAGCCTGCCTCGACAAGGTTGCCGCGAAGATCTTCGAGAGATTCGATGTTGGCCTCGAAGCGCGCTTCTTGCGAATCCGCGACGAAGACCACGCCATCAACGCTCTTGAGAATCAGGCGGCGGCTGGCCTCGTAGAACACTTGGCCAGGGACAGTGTAAAGATGGAAGCGAGTCTTGAAACCGCGAATTTCACCGAGAGAAAGCGGTAGAAAGTCGAAGAACAGGGTTCGCTCAGTTTCCGTTGCCAAAGAAATCATTTTTCCTTTGGCTTCGGGGTTGGTTTTTTCATAGATATATTGGAGATTGGTCGTCTTCCCGCACAGACCAGGTCCGTAATAGACCAGCTTGCAGTTGATCTCGCGTGAGCTGTAATTAATAAAGCTCATCGTATATATCCTGAATCCCGCTTATTTGCGAATCCTGGCTGCCTGTGCAAATACCGCTGAGCATTGCTGCGCCATAAGTCTGGATATGCCAGGGACTTCCCGAGGACCAGGAAGAATCCAGATGCAGCGGACTCGCAAGAGCGTCTACTACGCCACTCGGAGGCCAGCGGTGGGAACCCACTGCGGAGCACGTTACTCTCCGAACAGCTTGTCGATGTCGTCGTCGGTAATCTCGCCCGCGATGTTCGGGCCATGACTCCCGCCCCCGCCCTTCTGCTGCTGCTGGATTTTGTTCACAAGGTCCTCGAAGACCTTGGTCATTTCCTCAGAGGCGCGGCGGACGCGAAGCCGGACGAGACCAATCGACGAGTTAGAGTCGAAGAGCACCGCCAGGATTGCACGTTTGGCAACCACGGAGATATTGACGTTGTATTTTGTGCCTTCGTGAAACTGACCGCCGAACTCCTCTTCCTTGAGAAGCTTTGCGATAGCGGAGGTTGCCGCCACGTTGCCAGCAAACAGCGAAGAAAGCGACGTAATGTCGAGATCTTTTGTTTGACCAGAACGGGAGATTTCCTGTCCGTCTTTGTTAATCACTAGCACTGCTATCGAGTTCGAGTCGCGCTGGAGGCGGTCGGAGATCGTCTGAATCTTCCGCTGCTCCTCCTCGAACAACATTTCCATGGCGACTGGTTCTCCTCGCGTGGGACCCTTAGCGCCTGCTTCACCGAGAGCAGACGGGCTGAGCCCAAAAGATAGTGAGTTCCCTTTTATCAGGCTTTAAAGATGGTTGCAAGCATTACCATCTCGGGGCTACATGTCACGCCGCACCTCGATCGCCCTGGCGATGGTGATGCCGTCCGCGTACTCCAGATCACCGCCAATCGGAAGCCCAGAGGCGATGCGCGACACCCGAACCCCCAGCGATTTGAGCGACTTGGAAAGATACAGCGCGGTCGCTTCGCCCTCGACGTTCGGGCTCGTGGCGAGGATCACCTCTTCCACTTTAGAGGGCGGCGTTAGGCGGTTCAAAAGTTCGCGGATGCGGAGGTCATCGGGACCGATGCCTTGGAGCGGGGACAGCACGCCATGAAGGACGTGATAGTGACCGCGAAAGCTGCTGGTTCGCTCGATTGAGAGCAGGTCTGGAGGGTGAGCTACCACACAAAGTAACCGCTCTTCGCGAGTTGGATCGCTGCACAACTCGCAAGGGTCACCTTCCGTTAGGTTCATGCAAACCGAACAGAGTCGAATCCGCTCTTTGACCTCGACCAGCGCTTTGGCCAGGCCTTGCGCTTGTTCGACGGGAGAGCGCAGCACATGGAACGCCAGCCGGGTCGCGGTCTTCTGGCCAATGCCGGGCAGCTTGGACAGCTCGCGAATCAGCCGCTGGATCGGATCGCCACTTGATGTGCCGCTTAGCAATGGAGACCTCGCCGAATGTCAGCGGAGCAGGAAGTAGGGGTCGATGATGCTGCCGATAAGACGCATGACTTGGCCACGGAGACCGGTCGCTGATCCACTCCTGCCCTCGTCGACAAGGTAGACCGTTCCATCGAGACCCGTCGCCGCCGAGCGAAGCCCTTGGGCCAAAATTCCACTCGACGCGTCACGCTGGGCCGTCTGGGCGAACTGAATAAACGGCTGGGCACCGCCTACAACGGAAAACACCACGCCGTACCCTTCGGGCGGCACCGCCCAGACGATCGGGTTGTAGTCCGGATTCGGAACGTCGCGCATGTCTTTCTTGATCTTCGCGACGTTGTTGTACGGAAGGTCCGTGTTTACCAAGCGACGCGGCACCCGGAGCACCATGTTTCCGAGCGCATTTTCGTAGTGGATGCGACGGACGCCTTGGATTTCCGTGTGATCGCCTGGGAAGCGGCAGAAGCCCGAGCAGGCAAGCTGTTCCGCGACATTTAGCGGATAGTCTTCCTCCGCCGGAGTCGTGAGGATGCACTGGTTCTGGGCACCACCCAGCGGCAAGAGCGAAAACAGCTCGAACTCCCGATTGAGCCACGGATCGCCCGCCGCTCGCTTGATGTCCGAGGCACAGCGCGGGTCCATCGGATTTTTCACGCAGCTTGGATCCCACTGCCAACCGCCACGTGGCCGTCCCAGCACTGAACCTTGGCGTTCCGTCTTCAGATCCGGCGGCTGTGGATAGAAGTCCTGGCCGCGCACGATGTGAATCGGGAACTCGCTCTGTCCGTACGGAAGAACGACCGTACCGCCGTCTTTCCACAGATTTTGGCAGCTTGGGGCCGCGACCGCTTCCGCTGAAGCAGGAATGCGGTGGCTGATGAGTCCCTGCTGGACTGATGGACAGCGCCGCGGATCGCCATCGGCAACGCTAGCATGGGGCCCCAGTCGAATTCGCGGCTGCAAAGTCCGGCTGGCTGCGAACGTGCTGTCGCCCGGCTGCGGGCGCTGGCATACGCCATCGGCACCGCGTCGAACCAAGGTCGCAAACGGCGTCCGGTCGTTGCGCACCACCATCGAGTCACCACCGTGAACCTCGTAGCGGACTTGATCCGGGAAGCACGCGAACTTGATCGCTGTGGCCTCATTTTCCTCGAGGGCGCGCCACGTACCACCGTCGTTCCACGGCGTGCCCTTCGCGATGATCGGGGCCCGAATGCAGCGCGCACGCGCCGAGCCAGGTGACTTTCCTTCGTCCACCTCATAGCGAGAGTGCGCACAGACGAAGCCGCTGCCGCAGTCGGTGTTGACTTCGCACTGACGGATGCAGCTCGCCGTGGGCTTGCCCATGCTGTCGCGACCGGTGACACGGCAGGCCACGGCGGGCGCTCCATCGCGAACCTTCACGGGAGGAGCAAACAGCGGATCGGCGCACACATCCGACTTACCGACATCGGCAATCGAGCAGAGCTGTCGTTCAATCACAAACTCGGGCTCCGGAATTTCGTCCAGGGTGAGTCGATCAATGACGTCGCCAAGCGGTGGGGTTGCAGTGATTTGCTGCTCGGCTTTGCTGATCGAATACCGACGGAGCCAGCTTGCAGCCCAGACGGTATCATTGCTGGTATCGGTCACCAGCCGTTCCGACAGACCGCGGCACAGCGTCTCTTGCTCTCGTGTCATGCAAAGACCCGGAGAGTTGATCTGGGTCTGCTCACGTTTGCACAGGTAGCCGCTCGGGCAGTCCGCGTTGCTGTAGCAGCCGGTGATCCACAGCTTGTCTCCGCTCTCGACACCACGGCTACAGTAAAGGCCGTTCAAATCGAGCAGAGTTCCGTCGGGTTGGAGCAGTCCGGTCGTGCGACCCAATCCTTGCAAAATGCCTTCCCATGCCAGGGTCCAGCTCTCGGTTGAAGACGCCGCCGGGTCGGTAAATGCCAGCGTTGTCACCGGACGTCGCGTCGGCTCCACCGGCAGGTTTTGGTCTGGACTCGTGAGCGTGATCGCTTGCTCGGCGATCGCCACGTCGCAGACCGGGTCCACCGGCAGATAGTAGTAGGGGGTCAGCGTCGGCAGCAGCAAGCGTCGTCGGTTGAGCGTCGTTGCCGCATCGGTCAGCGTGGCGTACGTGTTCACCAGCGAGCCACCAATTCGTGCCGTCTGAACAGGGATTCCCGCCGCATCGCTATCGGGCCGAGGCCCGCTCGGTCCTGTATCGGCCCGCTCGTCGAATCGCGGGACCAGGCGGCGGACGTTTCCCATTCGATCAATCGGCATCACGGTCAGCGCCTGCGGCTGGGCGGGCAGTCCGAGCTGCTCTGGGTTGCTGAGCGCTTGCGACCGCGTGTGCAAAAGTGCCAAGCGGCGCAGCGCAGCAAACTCAGGAAAACACGCGCGATACGACGGGCTCGGACAGCGATCGGCAATCTGGACACCCAGGACAGTGCCTGCACCACCGAGGAGCCAAGCAAAGTCACCAACCCACAGCGCTGCGCTGGATGGCACATACGCCGACGGATCTGGATTGGCCGAGTACGCACAAAGGTTGGGATCGGTCGAAGTACACGGGACAGTGTCGACGTGTGTGATGCCGATATCGCGCGGCATGCTGCCATTGGGCAGGAAGATGCCCGGACCCGTGGCCAGTGGGGCGCGCGGCGTCTTCAATTTGTCGACGGGAAGACACGACAGCCTGCGTAGGTTCGAGTCGATGTACTCGTCTGGAAGAACGCGAAGACTCGTTGCTGCTTGACTCAGGAGGTAGCGGGCATCTGGGTTGGTTTCGCACTCGACTTCCCGATCGAGATCGAGGACGCGAACGCTGCTGTCGCGGGCGACGACGTACGCGAACTGACCGGCTGGCGTTCGAGGGGAAACGCGAATCGCATCGAGTCCTTTCTGAGCGGTTCTTCCGTCGCTACGGACCTCGAAGTCGAGAGCCACGCGTCTCAGACTGGCAAGCAGGTGCGATCCATCGGCTGCGCTGCCGTCGTAGTCCACGATCGTGACCGAGTCACCGACGCCATCACTTACCAGGATGCGCGAACCATAGCTGTCGATGGCGAGCGAGGCCGGATAGCTCGCCGATTTCATCGCTCCACCGGGCGGAATGTCCATCGCGTCGGGAGGCAGCGGCGAACCATCACCACCACAATCAGCTGGGCACTTGAGGGCGGCCAAATCGACGGCGCTCAGCACCTTGGGCAGGTTCTTCGCGTCCTTTTGATCGAAAGCGACCGCTTCGTAGATCCGGCCACTGTTCGCAGTGTCCGAGAGGTCGATGGTGGCGATGATCCCGCAAGTCGGAAAGGCCGCCACGACGCGACGTTCCCCAGCGCGTGACCACGGTGCAATCTCGATCCAGCCAGGCCGAGCCGAGAGAAACTTCTTGCCGCCAGCACCTGATGGGACCCACGGCTGAACCGATTTTGGGCAGGACTGGCCATCGCAGTCCCGGGTTGCACACGTCTGACCTTCATCGTCGCAAGCCGGAGCACGAGCGACCAAGTTTGCGACCGGCTGGAGCGGAACGACCGAAAAATCGCACGATCCGGCGTTGCTGCTCACGGCCCAAGCAAATCGACCATCAAATGTAGTCGCTGCTTCGCCGGGCGGAACGGGGACAGTGGAGCGGACATGTAGAGGAAGATTTCCGGCGGGCAAAAAGCCAAAGCCGGGCTTGCCTCCGTGTAGGTTGGCGAGCCTTCCAAACGTCGACAGGCCTGGGGTTTGCAACGCCGTGTCGGCGACCGAGATTTCACCGCGGACGGTGTTGACGACGAGCGCCAGCTCGCTGCGGTACATGCAGCTCGGCGCGACCGCCGTGCAGCTTGAGTCATCGGCGGCGCAGCACGGCGTGTCGGGGTTCCGCCCGAGAAGCTGGGCTGCTTTGCGCGATGCATTGTAGTAAGCATCCCGACGAATTCGGCGGTGGCCGTCATCACACTCGGCCCTTGGAAGCACGGTTGCCGTTGGGGTCGTCGAGCGCCAGGCAGTGTTGCCGCAAAATGCGTCGAGGTATCCCTGCGGGTCGGCGTTCGCATCAATCGAAGGAAGACAGCCACTGTCTTTCGACTCAAACTCGACGCAGAAAAGGGCGATATCGCTCGGCCGATCCAGCGACCGAGTCGGCGTTGTGATCGTCTGAGTGCTGCAGCTCATCGTCGCGAGCAGCCCGACAAAGGCCACCGCGCTGGACGCGAGTCGCAAAGGCAAGAAGAAGCAAGACGTAAGTCGCACGGCTATTGCACCTGCTTGGGGGACGGAAGCCCGATCCGCGCGACCATTCGTCGATAGCTTGGACTGCGCGGATCGAGATCAATCACCGAGATGGTGTTGTCTAGGTAGTTGCTGACGTAGGCGCGCGGCGGAAGCTGCGGCTGGCCGGGGCCAAACGGACGCGGTCGGATGTCGGCGCTGGCGGCCGGGCAGGTCACACCAAAGCGCGCTGCCTCCGTCGTCGAGTTGAGCGGATCCGCGCAGGGATCAATCGCTCCAGAATAACCAACCGCCGTCGGGGTTCCATCGGAACCAAAGTTGAGAGCGATGCTGAGCGGTCCTCGTCCGGCCTGCACCGTTCCGATTAGCTCGCCGGTGTCCGGATCGATTTCCGCCACTTGGCCCGACAGATAGCAAGTCACGAGGACTCGCGTCGTCATGACCACTTGGCCCATGCTGTAGCGAGGAATCCGCGCGACGACTTGGCGAGACGGACCCGCACAAAGGTTGACCACCGACGAGACCTGGTTGACCGGGATGCTGCTGCCGCCGCCACGAAGTCGCGTATCGACGACGGCAAGCGCTGGTGGTTGGAACAGGGCCAGGTACGCGCGATCGCCGCTTGGTTCAAAGATGATCGAACGAACATCTTGTGCTGACGTGGAGAACTGGCTCGAGAGACCGAACAGAAGGCCGGGCACGACCTTTGGACCTAATCCAACACGGAAGGTCGCCAGCGTGCTGGTCAGCTTCGAGGTGACGTACCAAGGCTGGCTCAGATCGCCGTGCTTTCGGGGCGCGATGGCAAATGCACCCGTTTGGCCGCTGGTCGTTGTGATCAGCGAACCGCTTACATCGCCCAAGAGCGGCTTGGCGAACGAAATAGGACTCTGTCCAAGGTCGAAGGAGGAGACCTGCCCCGTCGGCAAGTGGCTTGAAACCAGATACTGGTAGTACGTGCCGGTGCGGACCTGGGCGCCGTCGACCTTGTAGCAAGGCGGACGTCCCATCGGGTTTTGGCTACGGTCGGACAGGAACGTTCCACGATCGTGCTGATAGCCGGGCTCGACACAGCCACGATCGACGAAGACGCTCATCGGCTCCGTCGGTAGCTCGAGCCGTGGCTTGGTGCCGTCCGCTGGGTCGTCAGGATTGATAAGAACATCGTCAGGTGTGCGATTGACTCGGTTGTCGTCGCCACAAGTCGAGAGCTTGAAGCTCTCGCCGGCTCGATGGCTTGAATACGGGCCCGAGACATCTAGGTCGGTGGGTCGCGAACCCATATCGCAGCCGAGACGCAGTTCCGGCGAGTCGCTGCCGGATCGACCTCGGCGCAGAGGTCGTGCAGCTTCGATCAGCGTGAGCGACGGATCGCCACGAACAGCAATGAGAAGTCCTCGTCTCAACGCTGCTCGTTCGGGGAGTGCGTTCCAGTTCGGCGGATCTTCGGAGAGAAGCTGCATTTCGCCGGGGAAGAAACCAATCTTGACCGACTGATCTGCGAGGACAAAGCGGGGCGATTCACAGCTGATGACGTTCGGATCGTCGAGGTCGCGCTGGCAGTAGCAGCGATCAAAGTCGGCGGGACGCTGACCCGTTGCTGCTTCCTTCGACTCGGTTTCTTCGACGGTGGCCGAAGAACCCAGGACCGCCCCCGAGTCGGCGCACGATACATTGCCGCAATAGCTGTCGCCAGCTGTGCCCGAATCGCCGCCGAAGCGACGGAAGCACTCGACGGCACGCGCGTGGCGCAGCACATCGATGGCCACGACGGTAGCTCCGCCAAAGCTGAGGTCGGCGTTGGTATTCGATGCGTACAGAATGTCACCGAGCGGGTCCATTGCGATGCTGCCAGGGAAAAACAGGCAGTGGGCGGGCGGCTCTGTGCTCGAGTCAGAGCCGTTCCACGGTCGACAACCTGGAGCCAGAGGCTGACGGGTGGTGCAACCAGAAACGAGAAGCGAGGCTCCCAAACCAAGGAGCAGCTTTCTTCCCAATCGCGTGTACAAGGCGCAAGCTTTCGCTGTCACGGTCTGCGAAGGTTGCTACAGCCGAAACGGCGAGTCAATCAAAGTGCTTGGATTGGCGTCGTCTTGCGCGGTGATCCGTTCGCTAGGGAGCGTCGCCCGGGCCTTGAAACGAGTTGTTAGCGCTCGAGAGCCGAGATCGCTTTGTCAGCGACGTGTAGGCGATCAGCGAGCGTCCGAATTACGAACGTGTGGAACGCGGCTGCGACCCGAGGCGTTTCGGTTTCCATTCGATCCAGCGCCGATCGTTCGAGCTTGTGTACGACCGAGGGCGCGTCGGCGACGACAGAAGCTGAACGGATGCTCTGACGATAAAGACCCATTTCGCCGAGCGTCGTGTTGCTGGTCACCGAACGCAGCAGAAGCGGGGCACCATCTGGGCGTTCCAGGACGATGCTGACGCGACCCGATTCGACGACGTAGGTTGCACCAGAGGCATCGCCTTGCCGAAACAGATATTCGCCCTTCCGTAGTTCGATCCGCTGGACGAAGTCCATAAAGCGCACCGCCAGATCGAGGCTCCCAAACTCTTTCGCCAGACGCTGGACAAAGGGCATGTCGACGCGGGAAAGGCTTGGCTCGTTCACCAGGGCTCGCTGTTCGCACCACTCCAGGGCGTTGTCGAGATCATCGAAAACCACACACACATCGTCGTCGCGAATGCAGTGCTCGCGTCTCAGCGCCCGTTCCATTTCAGCGTTGAGCGACGTAAAAATGAGCTGCATACGACGGTCTTCGATGGTCTGACGCAGCTTCACCAGCGTCAGCGCCGTCGATGAGTCCATTCCGTTGACGTAGCGAAAGTCGAGCACCACCGACTTGAGCGGCTGCGCGTCTTGGGCATACGACCGGCGGATTCGCTGGCGAATGTCGGCGACCAGACCCACGATCGAGCCAAAGAACAGGTAGCCGCGCAGCCGAAGCACCCAATACTGCCGACCACGGACGCGGAGAACCTGATTCTCTTCGGCAGAACGCTGGACCTTGCTGCCGTACTCGTCGAGAGTGAACGAGTTCTTTACCACCGAAACGCGGCTGTAGTTGACCGCAAATATCAGACAGCTCGCCAGCGCTCCCACGAAGAGTCCGACGACAAAGATGCCGGTCACGATGATCAAAACCAGCATCAACACGACGAGCATGTAGTCGGTCCGGTGCAGCTTCCAGTAGGCCTTGAAAAGCCACTCTTGCAGAAGGCGCAGACCCAGGTACACCAGCGTCGCGCCGAGCACAGGACGGGACAGCAGGCTCGCGAGCTTGGGACTGACGAAAAGCACAATCAGACAGAGTGTCCCCGCGATCACGCCCGACAGCCGAGTTGCGGCGCCTGCTTGCAGATTGAGCATGCTGCGGGCCACTGCATTGCTGCCAACGATTCCGCCGCACAGACCCGAGACGATGTTGGCGATGCCGTGGCCTTTTAGCTCTTGATCGAGGTCCGCATCGCGCTTGGTCGCAACTTCGATGGCGGCGGCGGTGACAAGGACGGCGATCGCGGTCACCGAGATCAGGGTGATGACCTCAAAAACAAAGTTCCGCACCGCCGGCCATTCGAGCGCGCCCGTCGCAAACGGAATGAACGGCATGCTGACGTTGAGGTTCTCGGACACCCGGAGAAGCCAGCCGCTCTCTTGGGCTTTGGCGATATTGAGGTCGGGATCGACGGCGATGATGAGATGTGTGAGCAGCGTCCCAGCGATGAGAAGTGCCGGCAGCGCGAAATACTGCTGGGCTCGTCCGAGGACGACAAACATCGTGATCGAAAAGCCGACGCCAAAAACGGTTTGTGCAAGCGCGCCACGCTGAAGCAGCTGCGGAAGTAGATCGAAGTTCACCTGAACGTCGGGGGGCACCATGACGCGCATCCCACCGACGGCCAGGACCCAGCCTGTAGATACCAGGAAGCCACCGACGACGGGATAGGGGATATAGCGAACCCAACGTCCCATCTTGAGCTTGCCGAGCACGTAGAGCGCAATGCCGGTGACTGCTGTCGAGAGAGCCAGCGCGAACACCACGTGCGGCGATGGATCTTTGTCGGCGATCTTCTCGGTGAGCATCATCGCCATCGCAGCCTGAACCGCTGCCGAGCGCGAGTCCGGACCGGCGATGGCGAAGAAAAATGGACTGGTCAGTGCAACCAAGATGAGCGTCAGACCTGCGCTCATCAGTGACATGCGAACGCCGTCTTCGAGGTGGCCCTTGAGCGGCCCCGAAAAGATCATTGCGGCGAACGACAAGCTGTAGCTGATCGTCACCAGCGCCGATATCGAACCGGAGATGACGTCGCGAAGTGCCACTTTGGGCGACCGTGCGAGGTCTGCGATGCGCGGCTCTAGCTCACGGCTGCCGGATCCCACGGCTCGCTGCGAGACTCGAATGGCCCCTGAGATGGAGCTAGCACTGCGGGCGCTCTGCTCCAAATCTGCGTTGGTGTTCGCAGTCATCAGGTTCCTCGACCAAGGGCACGACCCCCGAGCACGGTCGCTCGGCGGAATGTCCTTCATCCTACACGGTTTGGCCTACCGTGGTGCGCAAATTGCTGGGATTGCTGCGGCAAAACGTCGTTGGTCCTGGCGGCTAGGTGGGCTCTTCCTGGGACGACTCCGCGAACGCAGCCACCCAATCGGTGTCCTGTTTCCGACGGACAATCGCATGACCCGTGAAGCGCAGGGCATACGCAATGCCTGCCTGAAGGTCACGTTGCGTCACCATTTGATCTAGGCGCACACCAAGGTGAACCATCGACCGCGCCACTTCAGCGGAAATGCCCACCAAAATACTCAATGTTCCAAGCAATTGGGCCGCGCGCACGGTCTGAATCAGCGAATTGGCGACAGCCGTATCAACCAGCGAAACGCCAGTAATATCAATGATGACGACTTGCGTTTGATAGCGAACGATCGCGGCGAGAACCGCCTCCATGACGTGGTCTGCGCGAGCGGTGTCGATGTGACCAATCAGCGGAAGCACAACGATCCCTTTATGGATCGGCAGCACCGGCGTTCCGAGCTGCCGGAGCATCATAAGCAGACTCTGCTGTTCGCTGACCACGTTGCGCAGCGCGGTTTCGCTTCGCCGTTCTTCTTGCTGGCTGGTGTGAAGCGACGACGCATCTCGAACGGCGAGGAGCCAGTGCGCGTCCGTGTCTGGACCAATCCGGCGAAGGTTCCAATCGATCACTTGGAGCCGCATTTGTTCGGCGTCTTCCACATGAAGTGCCATCCGTCCTGCGAGCAGGATCGGTTCGTTGGGCAGCTCACTCGGTGGCTCGGAAGGAAGCAGGTCTTCACCAAAGACCCGATCTAGCTGTGTCTGCTTTTCCGTAAGCTGCTCCACCAGCCGCCGCCAGGTCAAATCACGAACTTCATCGACGGACAAGCCGAGCAGTTTGCGCGCCGACGGATTGTGCCAAACACAAGGCACTCCACTTTTCGAAAACAGCAGAAGACCGTCCGGAATCGAGCCCAGCAGCTCAGGTAGAAGCTCGCTCGGAAGGCCTGGGCGCAGATCGTCGCCCCCCCGTGTAGATGCCGACTCCATCGCTAGCCATCATGCTACGAAAACGCGGTTGCCTTTTCCAGCGTTCCGCCCGGTTGGCGCGCTTTGCCTGAAGCGCCATCGCGGTACAAAACCCACATCGGCCCGCCACCAACGCAACCAACCTTCACGGCAATCGACTGTCATCGGCCAAGCGGCGTTGTCACAAAAGAGACTTTGCAGTTTTTGTGTTTTTGTCATGGAAAATCTCTTG
>CAYTGC010000080.1:0-19401 GCA_964437195.1 uncultured Myxococcales bacterium
GGTCGGTTTTTACCATGGCCTTGGGCTTGAGATGCGCACTTAGGCTGGTATGCTGACCGCCCGTGTCGACAGCAGCACTCGAAGAAGTTTGGACCGTGCGACGAGTCCTCCTCTGGACTCAGCAGCGCTTTGCAAGAGGTGGACTCGCGTCACCTCGTCTCGATGCCGAGATCCTGCTCGCGCACTGCCTCGGCAAGTCGCGCGTCGGTCTTTATGTCAGTTTCGAACAGCCTCTCCAAGAACAGGAACTGGCGGCCTTTCGCGAGCTGATCCGGCGGCGTCTGGGCGGAGAGCCCATCGCCTATCTCACCGGTCAGCGCGAGTTTTTTTCGCTGGCGCTGCATGTCTCTCCGTCTGTTCTTGTGCCTCGTCCCGAAACCGAGCTGCTGGTCGAAGAAGCGCTACGCCTTCTCGACGGGAGAGACAGCCCGATGCACTCGCTTTCCGACGAACCAGCGGTGCAATATCCACAAATGGCAGCGGTGCCTGGCGTTGCGGTGACGATCGAGTACGACCCGCTCGACGAGCAAACGAGTGACAAGGTCGAAACCGCCAATGAAGATGCCGTTTCGATAGGTGGCCATGCCGCCTCTGCTTCGGCAGACGCGCTCTTGCCCGGGCCTTCTCTCGTCAAGACAGTCGTTGACATTGGCACAGGGAGCGGCGCGATAGCGATTGCAATCAAGCACGAACGCCCATCTGTCCGCGTGTTCGCCGTCGATCGCAGCGCGGCAGCACTCGACGTGGCGAAGCAAAACGCAGCCGCGCACAACCTTGAGATTTCGTTTTTTGAGGGTGACTTATTGAATGGACTTCCCGACGCTGAACGGGTCGATCTCGTATTGGCGAATCTACCCTACATTCCATCGGATGAAATCGCGAAGCTGGACAAAGATGTTCAATGCGAACCGCGGCAAGCCCTCGATGGTGGACCGGACGGTCTCGACGTGATTCGTCGGTTGTGTGAGATGGCTCCGGCGCGGCTTCGGTCGGGCGGTAGCATCCTGCTCGAAGTGGGCCAGGGACAGGCTCCCGTTGTTGAGACGCTGTTGCGAAGCTGTGGTTTTGGCAACGTTCGCAGTCTTCGTGACTTGGCCGGGATCGACCGCGTGGTGGCCGGGCAAGTCCAGGTGCCGATGGCGGGAGGTCGTCATGACTGAGCTTCCGGTGGGCTGGTTTTTGTCGCTTTTGCTTGGGGCTCGGCATGCACTGGAGCCGGACCACGTTGCAGCGGTGACCACGATGCTTACGACTGAGCGAGGCCGTCCCGCCGCTCTCGGTGTTCAGTGGGGAGCTGGGCATGCGTTGGCACTGTTTGGGATGGCCACGGCGCTGTCGCTGCTTGAGCGGCAGCTCTCCCCTGAGTGGGCAGACCGCGGCGAGTTGCTCGTCGCAGCCATGCTAATTTTCCTCGGCATTCGGGCTGTGGTGTTGGTCTGGTCGGCGCTGCGTGAAGGCGGTCGGGGACTGCTGCATACCCACTCGCACGGCGGGGCCAGACATGTTCACAGCGGACCGCTTGGGCATGTCCACATCGGACGATTTACCCTGGCGCGGCGTCCGCTCGTGGTGGGCATTGTTCATGGTCTGGCGGGTTCGGGGGCGCTGACTGCGCTGGTCTCAACGAAGATGCCGGGAATCTGGGAACGCCTGGCCTATGTCTCGCTGTTCGGAATCGGCTCGATGCTGGGGATGGGGGCGTTGGCGGGGCTGCTCGGCTGGCCGCTGTCGCGCTGGCTGCAATCGCGTCCGCTGGTCGGTCAACTGCTGACGGTGATGGCTGGCGTGCTTTCGATTGGGCTTGGGGTTCTGTGGAGTCTGCCGATCGTCGACCGGCTTTGGACCGGTAGTTAGGATGCGGAGCATGTGGGCGCGGACAAAATACTTGGTTCCTGTGCTGCTGGGCGTGCTCCTGCCGTCGCTGGTTCGGGCCGATGGACCGGCGAAGAGTCTGCCGACGGCGGCCTACTCAGCACCACTGGCCGAGCCGCTGTCGCCATCGCTGGCCGAAGCGCTTGCCAGCAAGGTGCGACTGGTTGAACCCGGACCGATTCGGCAAGCCGCGGTTTTGGTTGTCGAAGGACGGGCTGCCCTCGCGAGCCTGCGTTGTTCCGAGGTCGTTCCAGGCTTGCGCAAAGTAGGCGAGACCTTGCTCGCAGAGGTGCCGCTTCAGATGGCGCTTCCGGTCGCTCGGGACGTATTTGGTCTGCTTCTGCTGTGTGCGGACCGAATCGGGGATGTTCCATCGGCGGAACGCGCGGCTCGTTTCTTCGCAACGCAAAAAGACCCGCTTCCGGCTGATTTGGCGCTGATCATGCCGCGCTATCAGCACGGTGCTCTGTTCGGTCCGCCACGGGCACCGGTGAAGGTCGAGAGCGATCCTCCTGGTGCAACCGTCATGCGCAACGATCAGGTCATCGGAGTCACTCCCTTGACGGTCGATGGGGGCCGTCCGGATGTCGATGTCCTGACGCTGGAACTGCCGGGCATGCGAAAGTTACGACGACCTCTCGGTAGCGGCGAAAAGCTGTTCCTATCGCTGCGCCCCGAAGATCGTCTGCCGCTGCTGCTGGATCAAGTGGTGAGCTTTCCGCTCGGCGGTGAAACGCAGACTGCATTGCTCAAGGAACTGGCCAATTCCCCATCCTTGGCGACGCAGGTCGGTAGTCGGCTGCTCCTTTTCGGACCGAAAGTCCGCGAGGGCAAGCCTGTGCCAGGTGAATCGCTGGTTGTGCGGGTGTATGACCTAGAGCGGCGCGACTGGCTTGGTCCGCAAGCGGAAATTCCGAGTGGAACAGCTCAGACACAGGCGGTCGCACTGTTTGCTGCGCTGTCGCTTGCTCCGACGCCAAATGCGCAGACGGCGGCTGCAGCGCCGACGGGACCTGCGGCAAGCACGGCAGGTCCGACAGCTGCTGCACCAACAGCGAAGGCTGCGACGGACAAGCCATCCGGCTCGAAGCTGCCGTTTGCGAAGACCAAGTGGTATACGTGGGTGGTTGCTGGCGGAGTCGCGGCGCTGATTGGCGGTCTGCTTATCGCAGAGCGATTCTCGAAGGACAAGCTAACCGTAACGGCAACTCACTAGGGTTTGGCTTCGCCTGCCGATTTGGCATCGGCTTTGACATCGAGCTTTTCGGCGGGATTTTGCTTGAGCCACAGCTTGGCCCGTCCGCGGGTCAGCGCTCCATCGAGGTCGATGACATTGCGGCGGCTCAGTTCTTCCATCAGCGAGCGAGCTTTTGGCATGTCGATCTGCTCGCCGGGTTTGCCGCCACCAAGCGCGAGCGCCAGCGCGAGTCGGCCCGTTGGGCGAGTGCTCTGCGCAAGATGCGTCACGACCTGTTGCCGGTCACCACTGCGGGCCGCGAGCTCGCCTTTCAGATCCTCCGCGCCACGCTGACCGAGCTTGCCGCGCAGCGTTTTCTCGATCTCATCGGCCCGCTCTCTGGCGAGGTCCTTCTCTCCAATTGTGTACAGAAGTAGGGCTCGCAACCACAGCAGGTCGGCTCCGAGTCGGGCTTTCTCATCACTGCTCAGGGTGGGCGATGACTTGTCCGCTGGCCCCTTGTCGATCGCTTTGCCCGCGTCGCTTTTTTCCGCTCCCGGCGTCGGTTCCTCGGCAGATAGAAGCTCACGCAGTTGCCCGACCGTCTTGGCTGCGTCGTTTTGTGCGCCGCGCTCGATTTGAAGCCGCGCCATGTGAACCAGCGCCTGCGCCTGGTCCGCCTTGCGATGGAGCTTCTTTGCCAACTCCAGCTCGCCTTGCAGATCTTTTTCTGCGTCGAGAAGTAGTTTGGCAGTGGGCAGCCCCGCACCTTCAAACAGGCGACTCAAGGCCAGGCGAAGCGCCGCCTCGTGGTGCTCTGTGGGATCTGGCGATGACAGCGGTGCCGAATACGCCTTCCGGGCCATGACTGGATTGCCCTGGAGAAGCAGCGCGTCCCCGAGCCGTAGGTTGCCTCGGAGGAACTTGGCATCGACTTCGAGCGACTTGCGGGCTGCTTCGACGGCCGGTCCAAGCTCACCCTTTCGCAGATGGAGCATCGCCATCGAGTCGTGTGCGTTGGACTCTTTGGGCTGAAGCTCGACGTACTTGGCAAACTCCTTGGTCGCCTCGTCTAGATTGTCTCGACGAAGTGCGAGGTGCCCAAGCGCGTTGTGGGCCGGACCAAACTTTGCATCGAGTTCCAGGGTCCTACGGAAATCGGACTGGGCCCCATCGAGGTCGCCAAAGCGATAGCGCAACAGTCCCCGATAGTAGCTCGCATGCTTGTCCGACGGTAGCTGTGCCGCCATCGCCTCGAACGCCGCTCGTGCGACCTGCCGCTGATCTTCGGCCAGCGCCAGAAGTCCTTCAGTCAGCAGTCGTTCCCCTTCGGTGACCGTGCGGCTCGTGTCCTTGGCTGCCGCGACATGGCGTTTTTGCGCATTCGGCTGTGCGCTCGATTGGGCGAGCAGGGCATGGGCCAAGGCGAGCTTGTCATCCTTGTCGAGTGCATCGCCGCAACGCAGACGAACCAGCTCCGGGCGGAAGTTCTCGGCTGCATCCAGACAGCTCGCAAGCGCGGTTTTTGCCTCATCACTCGACGCAGTGAGTGTCAGCTTCGCGTCCGATGCGGGGGCAGGCGGCGGGGCTTGTTCGTTCGGTGGCGGATATGACTGACCTGCGGGGTAACCCGACGGGCCTGGCGGTTGTCCCGGATAGGCAGGATTGCCTGGATAAGGCTGAGCGCCCTGGTAGCCGGGATTGCCAGGGTAGGGCGGATTGTTCGGGTACGGCGCGTTGCCTGGATACGCAGGATTGCCGTAAGGGTTGGTCGGTTGCGGATACGTGGGCTGTGCGCCGGGCGGTGGCTGATAGGTTGGCTGCGGATAGCCGCCATATTGCTGGTAACCCGAGGGTGGTGTTTCTTGCTGAGCGAACGTGAGCGCCGGTACCGTCACCAGCAATGCTAGCAGTCCCCTACTAATGGTCAGTCGATTCATCGGAGGCCTCGCTGCGCTCGTTTTACTACGCCGCGGTGGGCGTGTCCGCATCGAGCGCACTATCTGGATGGTTTGGTTGCTCCTCCACCGAGGGAGGACTGGCTGGTTTGCAGGGTGAAATTCTGTCCGGCGCGTACGGTCTGTCGGGCCACAAATTCGCCAAAGCCGGTCTTTGTGACGCGCACGGATACGGACCACTCGGGCGCACCGGTGGCTGATGAAAGCTCGTGCTGGATTTCACCACCGCCGGGAATTGTTCCGATTTCAACAAAGTCGATAGAAACTCTTGAACCGGGGAGTCCGCGGACGGTCAGTCGGGCCGGGCCTTTCGGGCGCTGGGCAGCGGAGATGGCGTTTTGCGGTCCGACAGACGGGACGGGCCCGGGGGGACCAGCCTGCGGCCACAGAAGGAGCAGCGCGAGAACGGCAACGCCGATGGCGGCGCCAGCAAAGATAAACACCAAGCGTCGGAGCTGACCACCGGCGGGAGGCCGCGCAACCTCGTACGCGGGCGGTGCTGTCTGGGTGAAACCTCCCGCATGAAGATGGACACCGCTCACCATCGGGCCTGTCATCATCCCGGGCGGCGCCATTGCCATCGGGGCACTGACCATACCCGACGGATTCATCGCCATCGGAGCAGAAATGATCCCGCTCTGGTGCATTCCCATCGGTGCTTGGACCTGGCCCGGCACACCATAGGGCCCCGGCTGCATCATCATCGGTGGTGCATAACCCGGCGCTCCCATGCCCATACCATGTGGGATCACCGAGGGTGGGAATCCTGCTGCACGCATCGACATCGACGGGTCTTGAACCGGTGGTGCGGCCTGGGCCACGGCAATCTCGCCGTCAATCGCCTGCGCAAACTCGGTCATCGACTGGAAGCGACGGGTGCGGTCTTTTTCCATCGCGCGCAGACAGATGGCCTCGATATCGGCGGGAATCGTTCGGTTGCGTCGGCTCGGTGGTTCCGCTGCCTCGAACATGTGCTTGGTCAGCGTACCCATGTAGGTCTCGGCGTGGAACGGCACTTTGCCCGTCAGCATTTCATACAAGATGCAGCCGAGCGCGTAGATGTCGACGCGGTGATCGGGCGTTTCGCCACGGGCCTGTTCCGGCGACATGTACTCGGCGGTTCCGAAGATCATGCCGCTCTGGGTCAATCGATTGCCGCTACCGGCGCCGCCTCCAGGCTTGGCATTGCCGGCCTCCATCGTCGTCATCTTTGCGATGCCGAAGTCGAGGATCTTGACGAAGTCGCTCTTGCCCTCTTTTTCGACGAGGTAGATGTTCTCTGGCTTGAGATCTCGATGGACGATTCCCTTGGCGTGAGCGGCGGCGAGTGCTCGGCACAGCTGTCCGAGGATGTGCCGGATGCGCGGTATTGGCAGCGAGCCCGATTCTTGAATCACATGCGCCAGGTCATGTCCTTCGAGAAACTCCATCGTGAAGAACACCGAACCGGACGCCGTCTCACCGAAGTCATGGACCTCGACGATGTTCTCGTGACCGATGCGCGCGGCTGCGCGTGCTTCCTGGATGAAGCGTTGGACCAGATCAGGCTTGGATGCGAAGTCTTGCGACAGGATCTTGATCGCGACCCGTCGCTCGATCATCACGTGCTCAGCGAGATACACCGCACCCATGCCGCCCGCGCCGAGCTTCTTGATGATCTTGTAGCGATCATTGAGCAACACCCCGATGTACGGGTCTTGCACCTCGGCAAGCTGCTTTAGCACCGCTGCTTCGCGGGCGTCGAGAGAGTATCCGCCAGGTGACGAGTCCTTCGCTCCTTTCGACCCTGGAGTCGACGAACCATCGTCGGGTTTGGGTGGATTTGGCACTGTAGTATCAGGTTATCACAACCGGAATGGCGGAACCATCGCCGATGCGTGTCGGCGAACCGCGAGGTCGGACTACACTGCGCGACTACTTGCCGCGCGAGAACGGATCGCGAAGACCCGTGGGGAGCGAGCCTCCCGATTTTTCAGGCGTCGAAGACTTGCCTGTCGGCTTCTTGCCCCCATCGTTCTTTGGGGCCGTCGGTTTGCTGGTCGACTTCTTGGAATCACCAGACTTCCGTCCACCAATTTTTTCGAGTGGAACATCAACGTCTTGGTCTTTTTCCGGCAGCATGTCCTCGGCGTAGCTTTCGAAGCCTTTGCGACGTAGTTCCAAGTGGAGCGGCTGGCTCTTTTTGTGCGCGATGCGAAGCGGCGTAATGCCTCGTACTTCACCGTCAACCACCACCTCAGCGCCAGGCGGCTTGGTGGTGATCATCAAGTACACAGGTCCTGCCTCTTCGACTCTTGTTGGCTGCGGCGTCGTTGGCACCGATTCCACTGGCTTGACGAACGGCTTGGGCGGTGGTGGCGGTGGCACCGCGGGCTTCGACTGTTCTTGGAAGAGCAGGAAGTAGAGCAGCAGACCGATCACTGCGACGAGGACGATCGCGACCCCGATGAGCACGGGTTTGACGCCCTTCGAGTCAATTACTTGGCTCTTGCCCGTTGGCCGTGGCGCACTCGGTACCGGAACCACCATCGGTGGGTAAGCGGCCATCTGGGGGGCAAACATCGCCGGCTGCATAGGCTGTGGGAACGCGCCTGGCTGCGGATAACCCGGCATCTGCTGCTGAGCTACAGGTGCTGGAGTCGGTGGCGCCGGAGGTACGGCCATCCCCGGATCATCAATCACGATCCGGCCGCCTTTCATCTCTTGTTCGACTTGGGTGAGCGCTTGCTCCAACTCCTTCATCGACGGGAACCGCGCTTCTGGCTTCTTCGCCATCGCACGGGTCACACATGCTTCGAGGGAAGCTGGAATTTTCAGCTCTGGCTTGCGCTTGCGCGGCGGAATGATCGGCTCAAAGACGTGCTTGGTTAGCGTCTGAGCAGGTCGCTCCCCGAGGAACGGCACCACGCCGGTGAGCATCTCGTACATGATGCAGCCGGTTGCGTACTGGTCGACTCGGTGATCGGTTTCTTGGCCGGTCGCTTGTTCGGGCGACATGTATTCCGGCGTTCCGAGCACCATGCCAACTTGTGTCAGTTTCTGGCCGGAACCGACTTTCGCGATGCCGAAGTCGACGATCTTGACGTAGTCTTTTTGCCCCTCGCGTTCGAGGAGGAAGATGTTCTCGGGCTTGAGGTCGCGGTGGACGATGCCCTTTGTGTGCGCCGCATTGAGGCCGCGTGCCATCTGGGCCGCGATCAAACAGACGCGGGCCGGATCGAGAGGCCCTTCCTGGATCGCTTGCGCGAGCGTCTGACCCTGCAAAAACTCCATCACGAAGTAGGCATGTCCATCCGGGAGCACGCCGAAGTCGGTGATGTCGACGATGTTGCTGTGGCCAATCTTCGAGGCGGACTTGGCTTCTTGGATGAACCGCTGAACGGCCGCCGTGTCCTGCGCCGCTTCTTTGCGAAGGATCTTTATCGCGACGGGCTTGTCGATGAGAACGTGGCGGGCCTTGTAAACCACGCCCATTCCACCTTCACCAAGCCGTGCTTCGATGGCGTAGCGACCATCGATGGTGGTACCTAGAAGCGGGTCAGCCTCGACTTCCTTGGCACTCGAGGTGCTGGGCAATGGGGACCCATCCCGAGGGCAAAACTCAAGCACGTCCGGGTACTTGATCTGACACTGGGGACAAGTCTTCACAGCCGACCCAGCTTACCTTTCTTCGCTAGCTACGGTCAATCGGGGGCTTGCGAGGCACCCGCCTGTCCGCTGGTTTTCGTGGCTGTCGCGAGGGTTTGTCATCGGCAGTGTGTATCCAACGGCACTACTCGAGGCCACGATCACGCAGCTCGTCGTCATCTTCCCCACGGAAGTGCCCTAGCTCATGCAGCAGCGTCGTGCGAATTTGAGCCCGCAACTCTTCGTGCGTCGAGACGATGCGCAGGAGATTCTTGCGATACAGCACGATCGACCGTGGTTCGCTCTCTGGCATACCGACAGGAAGTCCTCGATAGAGTCCAACAATGGTCGGTGAGAGCGTCGGCTGGTCCGCCGTAAGGTCTTCCAGCGCTGGCAGATCGGCAAGCTCGAGACGCACTTTGCGAAGATCGTCGCGCTCCGCCGAAGACAAGGCCGCGACCTCCTGGGCCACGAGCGTCTGGAACTGGTTGGGGCTCACCGGCAGTGGGGACACAAACTCCGTCGGGGCAATTTTCCGTGCAGCCGAAAACTCTTTCTCTGCGCCCAGGCCATCGCCGAGCATTTCAAGCGTGAGTCCAAGCTGATGATGCGACCACGCATCGTCCGGGGTGCGCCGCGTCAGTTCTGAGAATGTCGCCTGCGCGTCCTTGAGTCGGCACAAGTCGAACAAGACCAACCCACGCTCATAGCGTGCTTGATCGCTGTCGGTCAGGACTATCGCTTCATCGAGCACGCTCAAGGCTTGGCCTGCCCGACCGAGGTCGCTCAGTGCCTGCCCTTCCAGCAGCAGGAGCCGTCCCAACAGAGACTGGCGACTGGTTGCGACACCGGGGCGGGGCGTTCTATCGGGGCGTTCGGGACGAGTGACTTTGCTTGCTGCACTGGGACCCAGTCCGTTTGTTTGGCTGCGCTTCGCTGCCGTCCCGTGACCGCCCAGCGCAACCCGGCGCTTGGGCTGATTCTGAACGCGCCGAAGGACTGCCTTTCCGTGGCGGACATAAGCCAGGCCAATTTGGGTGTTCTCTGTGCTCGGTGGCAGGTAGTGGATGTAGAGCTCGCCGACTGCGGCAAGTGTTTCGGCATCGTCTGGGTCGAGCGCAATCGCGTGGGTTAGCGCGCGCTGGGCTTCGTCTTTGCGATCGAGGCCGAGGAGCGCAAGCGCCCGGTTGTGATGCGCTTCGACCGACTGTTCATTTTGCCGCAGCGCTTCCTCCGTACAGGCCAGCGCTTCACGATACGGTCGGCTAGGGTCATCGGTTCCGCTCTTGTCGACACAGACATGCGCTTGTTCGCTTGCTCGCTCGATTCGACTCGCCGCCCGATCGAGCAGCGCTTCAATCGAACGCTGCGGTGACAAGGCAGAGTCTTCACTGAAACAACGCTTGAGCGGCTCTGGGTTTTTCGCCTTGGCCAGTGTCGCCGACTTGCCTGTGGCTTGATCGGTGGCCGTCACTGCGACGATGGGGTTCGAGATGCCAGCATCGATTGCAACTGCTTTCGACGTCGGCAGATCGGATGTACGACGGCAACCCACACTGGTCACCAAACACGCAACCAGCGTCAAACAGCGACAGGAAAGGGAGACAGTGAACAACGCCGTCATTATTGCAAAAAGTTTTGCGACGACAACCCTCTCGACGGAAAAAGCGAATGTTTTCGAGACCTGAGACGCCGCCACGACCAGCAAAGCTTGAGGTCACACGCCTGTCGATCATAATCCGCATATGCTGCTGCGCTTTTTCTTCCGCCTTCGCGAAGTTGGGTTGCCGACGTCGCTTACGGAATATTTGACGCTCCTCGAGGCACTCAAGCAGCGCGTGGTGTCATTCAGCGTCGACGAATTCTATTTCCTGGCGCGCTCCTGTCTGGTCAAGGACGAGCGCCATCTCGATCGGTTCGATCGGGTGTTCGGTGAGACGTTTTCGGGGCTGGAGTCGCTGGTTGATCCGCAGAGCGGTGCGTCGATACCGGAGGAGTGGCTGCGCAAGCTGGCTGAAAAGCTGCTGTCGCCCGAGGAGATGGCGCAAGTCCAGGCGCTCGGCGGTTTCGACAAGCTGATGGAGCGCCTTGCTGAGTTGCTAAAAGAGCAGCACGAGCGACACCAAGGTGGAGGTCGCTTCATTGGCACGGCGGGGACGTCGCCATTTGGAGCCTATGGCTATAACCCCGAGGGTGTCCGCATCGGGCAGGATCGGTCACGTCACCGCAAGGCGGTCAAGGTCTGGGACAAGCGCGAGTTCAAGAATCTCGATGACAACATCGAGTTGGGGATTCGGAACATTCAAGTCGCCCTTCGACGACTCAGACGGTTTGCTCGGCAAGGTGCAGCGACGGAACTCGACCTTCCTGGGACGATTGCAGCAACGGCAGAAAATGCCGGATTTCTCGATTTGCAGATGATTCCCGAGCGACACAACACCGTGAAGGTGCTCCTACTGCTCGATATTGGCGGTTCGATGGACGATCATGTGCAGACCTGCGCCGAGCTGTTTTCAGCCGCGCGCACCGAGTTCAAGCACCTCATTCACTACTACTTCCATAACTGTGTATATGAGTCTTTGTGGAAGGACAATGTTCGGCGCTCGTCGGAACGAACCCCAACGCATGACGTGATGCACACGTATCCTGATGATTACAAGCTGATCTTCGTCGGCGATGCTGCGATGAGCCCATACGAGCTTGTTCAGCGCGGTGGCAGCGTCGAGCACTGGAATGAAGAAGCGGGCGTGGTGTGGATGCAGCGGCTCCTCGATACGTACCCGCATGCAGTGTGGCTCAATCCGTTGCCAGAGGCTGCCTGGCAGCACTATCAGTCCGTCGACATGATGCGTCACCTTCTACAGGGACGGATGTACCCGCTGACGCTGCATGGGCTCGACGACGCGATTCGCGAACTGAGCCACTAGGGCTGTCACGGCCTCGGCAATGTGCAGGTGCCGGGAGTTGAGTAGCAGGCGGTGCCGACGCAGTAGCCGGAACAGTCGCGACTGGTGGCACAAGACTTGCGACTGCACTTCCCGGTGTCACAGCGGAAGTCGGTCGGACAGTCGGTGGCGTTTCGGCAAGATTGGGGCTCGCAGCGATGGGTTCTGCCGCAGATTTGGCCCTCGCTGCATTCGCTGTCTGCCGTGCAGCCCGGAACGCAGATGGTTTCGCCGCTGCACAGACACAACGACGAAGTGTTCGTGCAGATGTAGGTCGGACCCATGGCGGCACAGGCCGCATCGCTGCCGCAGACTTCCGATGGCAGAGGGCGTCGGCAGATGCCACAGCCTCCGAACTGTCCAGGCGAAAGACATGCACCTTCGGCTGGGGCGCATTCCTGTTCGATGGCGCAGCGTCCCATCGGAATCGGCTTGGCAGGGGTGTCGCAGGCGGAATAGAGCAAAGCAGTCAGGGCAAGCTGAGCAAACACAATCGCGCGCTTCATGGTCGTTCTCCTGCTAATGGATGCCCTGGTTATCGGCCGGGCGACTGGCTGCTGCTGGACTCCCTGATGCCATCGCTACCGTCGGAATGCGGCACAGTAGCGCTTTTGTCTCGACGGAGCGGCGTGCGCAGGCAAATTTTGCGAATTTGTGCTTAATTCGTAGCCACGTTCATGCACGAAAGTACGCCCGCTCTTCCTCCTTCGGGTCGTTCACCGACGGGAACCCCATCCAGTCGCTCGCTCGGAAACACACCATCCACGCCGGGGGCGGCCGCTGGCCATTCCCATGGTCCCAAGATCGAAAACACCTCCGACCTGCTGAAAGTCTCTTTGGCTGCGCTTGGTGTGGTGTATGGCGATATCGGCACGTCGCCCCTTTACGCCTTCAAAGAGTGTTTTACCGGTGAGCACGGCGTGCCTGTTGACCCTGCGAACGTCTTCGGCATCCTCTCTCTGATTTTTTGGTCGCTCACGCTGGTCGTCGTCTTCAAGTACATGACCTTCATCATGCGCGCCGACAACAACGGCGAGGGCGGCATTTTGTCCCTGCTTGCGGTGCTAGCGCCTCGCGGCAACGTGGACCGACGGGCGATAGGTCGCTTGTCGCTTGTGATGCTCGGGCTGTTTGGGTCCGCGTTGCTCTACGGCGACGGAGTCATTACGCCGGTCATCTCGGTGTTCTCGGCAGTGGAAGGTGTGCAGGTGTACGCTCCAGTGATTGGTGCCGGTAAGTTCGCCGTGTCCACGTCGACGCTGGTGGCACCGCTGACCGCATCGATCCTGGTGATCTTGTTTCTGATGCAGAAGCGAGGCACCGCAGGCGTCGGGGCCCTGTTTGGTCCGGTCATGACCGTCTGGTTCGTCGCGATTGCGCTCTTCGGCGTCGTCGGTGTCGTTCGCAATCCAGGCATTCTGGCAGCGGTGAACCCACTGCACGCGATCCGCTTTTTTGCCCACCACAAGATGCACGGCTTTTTGGCGCTTGGCGCAGTCGTGCTCTGCGTCACTGGTGGTGAGGCGCTCTACGCCGACATGGGTCACTTTGGCCAGCGCTCGATTCGGTTGGCCTGGTATTCCCTCGTCTTTCCGTCGCTGCTCCTCAACTACTTCGGTCAAGGCGCGTATCTTCTCGCTCACGGCAAGCCGGAAGGAACCTTCAATCCCTTTTACCAAATTGTCCCGTCGTGGGCGCAGGCGCCGATGGTCGTGGTCGCAACGCTGGCAACGATTGTGGCCTCTCAGGCCCTCATCTCCGGCGGCTTTTCTCTGACGCGGCAGGCGGTCCAGCTTGGCTATTGGCCCCGCGTCGCCATCGTTCACACGTCCGAAGACGCCGAGGGACAAATCTACGTTCCGGAGATCAACTGGGCGATGATGGTCGGCTGTCTCGCGCTCGTTGTGTCGTTTCGAAGAGAAGGGTCGTCGGGACTTGCCGCTGCTTACGGCATTGCCGTAACGGGAACGATGTCGATTACGTCCATCCTGTTTGCCGTGGTTGCCCGTGAGCGTTGGGGCTGGGCACTGTGGAAGATCATTGCGCTGGTTGGCTGCTTCTTGCTCATCGACCTGTCGTTCTTTGGCGCGAACCTGGCGAAGGTTGCTGACGGTGGTTGGATTCCGCTCGCAGTGGCGATTGGCATTTTCATCGTCATGACGACGTGGAAAGCGGGTAGGGCGGCGCTCGAGCAGTTTGTGCAGAGTGCGAGTCTGCCGATGGATCTGTTCCTGGGCGACCTTCAAGAGCGGGCGATGCCGAGGGTGAAAGGTACGGCTGTGTTCATGACTGGCAACCCAGACGGAGCGCCGGTCGTGCTCCTGCACCACATCAAGCACAACAAGTCGCTGCATGAGCAGGTCGTCCTGCTGTCGGTGCTGACCGAGCGGGTGCCCGAAGTCCCACCGACCAAGCGCGTCAGTGTCAAAGAGCTGGGACAGGGCTTCTTCCAAGTCATCGCCCACTATGGCTTTATGCAGAGCCCCAATGTCCCAGATGTGATCCGTCGCTGCAAAGACGCGGGTCTCAAGACCGCCGAGGGCGACATTAGCTATTTCTTGGGACGCGAGACGCTGCTTACTACCGGCAAAAGTGGGCTCGCTCGCTGGCGCAAGCTGCTGTTTGGTTTCTTGTCGAGAAACGCGCGCCCGGCGACGTCATTCTTTGGCATTCCGCCAAACCGTGTCGTCGAAATGGGCGCCCAGATCGAGCTGTAGCTGCTAGGGACGTGGGATGCCCAGGGCGAGTGGTGCGGTGCTGTGCTTTTGGCCGAACAGGCCGCGAATCATCAGCGTCAGCAGTGTGATGACGTAGGGAACGCACTGGAGCAGCCAGTTGGGAATCAGCAGCCCACGCGCTTGCAGGAAGATTCCGGTCGCTTCTGCGGTGGCGAACAGCAGAGCGGCAGCGGCTCCCCACAGCGGACGCCAGCCGCCGAAAATCATCGCCGCCAAGGCCAAGAATCCACGTCCACCCGACATCAGGGCGACAAACTGGCGCTGCTCAAAGACCAGGTACACGCCACCAACCGCAGTGAGAAGGCCGGAAAGCAGCACCGCCGCCAGTCGAACCCGTAGCACGGATACCGACAGCGCTTGGGCTGCTGCTGGCTTGTCTCCAACGGCTCGTAGCCGGAGGCCAAACACCGATCGGTAGAGGACAAAGTGAAGCAGCAGCGTCGACAGCACGGCAAGCGCTAGCAGCCACAGCGGTCCTCGTCCCGCGAGTGCATCAAGCCTTGGCGAGTTCGAGGTCGACCCGAACACGACCTTGAGCAGATAGCGCGACAGTCCATCTGCCAGCATAAAGATCGCGACACCACAAACGATTTGGTCCCCGCGGAACACCACAACCAGCACACCATAGAGCAGCGCGGTTGCGACTCCGGCCGAGAGGCCCGAAACCAGCGCCCAATACGCGCCCTGTGGCGCGCCCAGCGCTGTTCCCAAGGCGGATAGGAGCAGGATCCCTTCCAGGGCGATGTTGATGACTCCGGCCCGCTCGCAGACCGTTCCACCCAGTGTTGCCATCACGTACGGCACCGAGATGCGCAGAATCGCCCACAAAAGACCGAACAGCGCAAAGGACAGCATGCTATCTCGTCTCCCAGGCTGACGCAGACGTATCGCGCGGCTTGTGATTCAGCGACGGTGGTACGGCCTCCGAAGGTCCGGTGTCCAACGGCTTGTTTTCCATGGCCGGAGCAGGCTGTCCATGCGGATGCGACGGGCGAGCAAACCGCGGCAGAATTCGCTGCACTTCGGCACTCGTGGTTGCGACGGCCAATATCACCACTGCTGACAGGACGTCGATGAGCTCTCTCGGGACCATCGCGTTGACCGCCAGCCCGCCTTGCGACAGCGTACCGAAGAACAATGCCGACAGAACAAGCCACAGCGGTCGGTTGTGCACCAGCACTGCCACAGCGATGCCCAGATAGCCAATCCCCGACGAGAAACCGTCTTCGTAGTAGTACTTGTAGCCGAGCACGAAGTTGGCTCCACCAAGACCCGCCAGTCCCCCCGACAAGGTCATCGCCAGCGTTCGGATTTTCCCCAGCGACAAGCCTGCCGCTTCCGCCGCATCGGGGTTTTGACCGACCACTCGAAGCGCAAAGCCAAAACGGGTCGAGCGAAGCAGCAGCTCCACCCCCAGGGCCAGCAGCACGACGACGAACAGCGTCGCGTTGACCGCCGAGCCATGCAGGGCCGGAAGCATCGTCGACAGTCGAGGCAGCCGAGCGGTCTCGATGATTGGTGCGGTATGGACCGACTCCTTCAGGAACAGCACGCTACCGACGCCGACCATGGCCGCCCGGACGATGAAGTTGCCCAGGATCGTCACGATGACCTCGTGGGCTCGACACAGCCACTTACACAAACCCACAAGTGCTCCAAGCAAGCCGCCCGCAGTGAACGCGCACAACAAGCACAGAGGCACGGCGACGAGGCTCGGTGTTTGCACCGGGAGAGTGGCCCCGCAAAGCGCCGCCGCAAGCGCCCCTACGATGAGCTGTCCCTCCGCCCCGACGTTAAAGAGCCCAGCACGGAGCGCCACGGCAACGGCCAGTCCAGTGCAGACAAGCGGCGTTGTCTTGAACAGGACTTGACCGATGCCGTAGACGCTGCCCCAAGTCCCGGCAAAAAGCAGCCGGTACATCGCGAGCGGATCTTGTCCATAAAGCCGCGCCAGCAAGGACGCCATCGCCATCGCGAACAGCGCTGCCCACACGAAGGGCAGCGCCCGCAGCCACAGCGGTCCTTTGCTTGCGAAGCCGACGTCCGTCATGGCCGCTACAGCGTCCCTTTTCGACGGCGCCACAGCAGCAAGGACAGCGCGGCGGCGACCAGCAGCAGGGCGGGCAGCGTCGGGCCGTGGCCTGACATCGCGCAGCCACTCGTCTCCATGATCGGTGGCGGGCGGTTCAGGCCATCGCCCTCGGCACTCACCTGGGCCAGGCTCACGGGTGAGCCCTTCATCCGAATGTCGATCAGCTCTGACTTGCTGCCAACGGACTTCGGCGAAAAGACGACCGGTACCTTGGTCGCTTCACCCGGACCCAGCGTCAGCTTCACACCGGACAGATCCACCAGCCACTCGTCACCCGTGGGAGAAATCACGTCGATTTCGAGCGGAGATGCCCCATCGTTGGCAATCGTGATCGGCAGCGGCTGCGACGACTCACCCACGAAGACCCCGCGGAAGCGCAGCGTCGAAGGTGACACAGTCAGCAGCGCGGACATCGACGTGCCCTTCAGCTGCACGTTCATCGGTACCTGAACGCCATCTGCCTCGACCACCACCACAGCCTTGATCTCAGCTTTGGCAACCCGTGGGTCGAAAGTCAGGCCGATCTCGCTGGTCTCACCAGGCATGATCTTGGTCTTGAATCCCGTCACGACGGTGAAGTCGGCAGCCCCATCGCCAGATAGCTTGACCGCGAGGTTGTCGACGATGACCGAGCCGACGTTGGTCACCTTGAAGCTCTTCATTTCGCTCTTCTGACCAACGTAGATCGGGGTCGTGAACTCAAGCGACAGCGGATCCACCGTCACGTTGGCGACCACACCGTTGACGGAAAGCGGAACCGAGAACTTGGTGCCGCCTGTCGTTGCGGGATCGTCCGTCGAGATATCGAGCCTTGCCGTTGCCAAACCAACCATGCCGGGAATGCAGTTGACGGTAAACGTCGCGCTGCCGCCGGCCGGAATCTTGGTCCCATCCATCGGTGCATTCAGAGAGAACACGCTCACCATCGGTGACAGCGCGCTCTTTTGGATCGTGAGATCGCGGTTCCCATTGTTGCTGAGCTTCAGCGTCTTCGACACCATCTGCTTGACCTTGGCATCACCGAAGTCGAGCTTGGCGGTATCCAGCTGACCCACCGCCCCATTGGCCGCGGCTTTGAGTGACACCGTGGCAGAGCCACTCGTCGCAAGATCGGTCACGATGCGCAGCGTCGCACCCAACATACCTGCCGACTTCGGCGCGACGCCTACCTGCGCCACTGCCTTGCTGCCGGCGCGCAGCACAAATGGGGTCGTCTCCAGCGTCGTGACGGCAAACGAGTCAGCACCCGCACCAGCCACAATCGCCACTTCCTTGACGAGCAAGTCACCGTCGCCTGTATTCGACATTTCGACGGACTTTGTCGAAACCGCCGTGCCAATGTTCACTGTTCCAAAGTCCAGCGACGTGACATCCACCTTGAACTGGGGCTGGGTCGCGATGCCGGCCAGCGCAATCGTCTTGTCTGACCCAGGCGAGCCCGGTGGTTCGTTGCTGGTCAGGGTCAGCTTTCCGGTGCGAGTACCGGCCATCGTCGGGGAAAACACAATCTGGAACGTCTTGGTTTCCTTGGCCGGGACCACCAGCGGACTCATGGCTGCAGGCGCGTTTGGCACCGAGAAGTCGGAGTTGTCGGTCGTTATGGACGGGACGCTCAGATCCGAATAGCCCTCGTTGGTGAGATTGATCGTGATGGGCGCACCCTTGGTTCCCATCGGCACATCCGGCATCAGCACCGACGTGTAAGGCAGCTTCGCCTTTGGCGGACCGGCGAGCGCACGAACTGGAATCACCAGCGGACTGCTTGCATCCGTTGACAAAATCGTGATGTCCGTCGGGAATTCCCCGGTGTCCATGCCTGGGGCAAACTGCAAGTCGAAGCTGTAGGTCGACCCCGCGAACATGGTGATCTTGGCGTCGGGTCGCGCCGGCGTCAGTACGTAGTGTTTGGTGTCCCCGATCGTCGGCTTTTCCAGGTCGATTGGCATCGTGCCCGCGTTCTTGATCCGAACCGTAACCGGGCTGCTGCTCATCCCCGTCGGCAGACCGCCAAAATCGATCGGCGACTGCGACACCCAAAGATTGCCTTTGCTGGTTCCCTCGAGCGCTGTCTCGATGCGCGGCAAGCCATTCATTGTCAGGTAGAGCGTGGCGCGATGAACGCCTTGGACTTGCGGCTTGAACGCGACCGCGACGGGCATGCTTGCCCCGATTGCCAATGTGACCGGAGAGGCTGCACTCGGGCTGTAGTCGCTGCGATACACAAACTGGGCTTTTCCGGCGCCGTCGAGTCCGATGCTCGTGACATCGATGGGGGCGTCCGAGATGTTGCGGAACGTGATGGTCGTCCATGCGCTTGCTCCACCGAGCCCGACGCTTGGGAACGTCGGCTTTCGCGGGCTCTGAAGCATCGGCGCGGAAAGGTAGAGAACTGCGTTGGTAATAAGCTCGCCCCCGCTGCCGCCCCACGAACCGGAAATCGCGCCCTCATCGCCAGGCAGCATGTTGAGATCGACCCGGCGCTTTCCTCGGACGGCCAGCAGCGTCCCGTCTGCCCAGTAAGCAACTGCCGTGGCCCCAGCTCGGAGCGACGTGCCCGTGACTCGCTGGCAGTTTGATCCGCAGGTAAACTCAGTCACACCTTCGACGAGCGGATCGTTGCTGAGCACCGTTCCTCGTTTGGTGGCTGCTGTGGCGGCCGTCGCGCTCTGCGAGGTAAGCGCGTAGCTAGTCAGGAACTTACCCCCGATGGCCGGTGCGCCAAAGAGTCCCGTCTGCCAGGTGTTCGGCTGGAACAGCAACACCGACGCGCCTGGCACCATCGCCATATAGTCGCCCAGCGCGTTGCCGACGCCGTCCGCACTGGACAGTCCGTAGTCGCTCGAGAGCACCACGACCAGCTTGTAGTCTTGCAGCTGCGCCAGCGTCGGATCGCGGAACGCTGCATCGATTTGATCAACGGTGGTGTACAGCCCCGTCGCGAGGATCTTGGCCTTTACGTACTGCCACCAGCCACTTTCCGCCGAGCGAGTGG
>CAYTGC010000081.1:0-19387 GCA_964437195.1 uncultured Myxococcales bacterium
TTGCGATACCTCCGAACTGTATCGCAAACTTCCCCAGATCTATTGGAAGAAATGTCGCGCCGGTGTTGGCCACAGCTCGCCTCGGTCCCGCTATGATGAAATAGGCGGCAAGCAGCGAGGTACGTGGTGTCGAACCTTTTGGCAATCAAGGCGCAGGCCGAGCGAGAGTTGGCGAGCTGGCGACGGCACATTGATCCACTTCTGGAAAACACTCTCGGGTGCGACAGGGCCGAGGCAGCCAAGGCCGAGCTGGCTTCGGAGCTGTGGCGTGTGCTGGAGCTGATGCCCGACCCAGGCTGGCAAGCGCCGCAGATGCGGGCGTTTGGGTTGGGCGGCGCCATCTATCTGGCGGTGTTCTTGGTTCTTCACCGCCGGGGCCAAAGCGCCGAGAAGGTCTGGCAGCTGTGCGAGCAGGCGACCCGCAGTCGCTTTTCGTCGATGTCGGCGCTTTCTCGCAAGCTGATGGGCTGGATGATGTTTTCGCCGCTGTGGAAGCTATTGACCAAGCGGATTGCTGCGCAGTCGGCGCGGGCTGCCGTCGGCGGTTGGATGGTGGACTATCTGCCCGGTGAGTCGGGTTCGTTCGACTACGGGGTGACGTACCGGCGCTGCGCGATACGTGACGCCGCCCATGCGGTGGGTGCTGCGGACTTTGCGCCCTACATCTGCCAGTCTGATGCGGTGATGAGCGAGCTGCTCGGCTGGGGTCTGCGCCGCACCCAGACCATCGCGCAAGGCGGATCGGCGTGCGACTTTCGCTTCCGCAAAGGCGGACCGACCGAGGTTCGTCCGCCCGGCAAGCTGCCGGTGGTCAGCTAGCGGGCATCCGGCAATATGAAGCATCCCAAAGGATTCATATTGCGCCCACGTTTTCCGGATTAGGAATAGCGCTTCATCCAGTCGAGCTGGCGATCGACTCGCTCGCGCTGACTCTCGGCTTGCCCGCGTGAACGCTCGCCGCCACCGCCGGGGCGTCCGTGGCCCCGACCACCGCTGCTGCCGCCGCCACTGCCTCCGCTGTTAGACTGCGGGCGGGCCTTCGGTTTCGGCTGGAACCCGCGCTCGGCTGGACGTCCGGCTGGCTCACTCTTGGCCTTTTGTGGTGGTCGGTTCCGGTCGTTCGATCCTCCCGGTGGACGCGGGCCGCTGCGGTCGCGCGTGTCACGCTGCGGTGGGCGGTCCCGCGCGTCGCGTTGTGGTGGGCGGTCGCTCGTCGGGGCCGGGCTGTGTCCCCCGCGTGGGCTGCTGGCAAAGGGATGATCCGACACCACCGGAACTTTTTGGCGGGTCAGCTTCTCGATGCTGTTGAGGAAGCCTTGCTCGTCCCAGTCACAGAACGCTATCGCGATGCCTTCGGCACCAGCCCTGGCTGTGCGGCCAATGCGATGAACGTAGCTCTCGGGTTCGTTGGGAAGGTCGTAGTTGATGACGTGGCTGACGTTGTCGACGTCAATGCCGCGGGCTGCGATGTCGGTGGCGACCAGGATGCGGGTCTCGCCGCTCTTGAAGTGGGCGAGCGCGGCCTCGCGGGCGTTTTGGCTCTTGTTGCCGTGGATGGCTTCGCCTCTGTAACCGGCTTCGCCAAGCTGTTTGACAACCTTGTTGGCGCCGTGCTTGGTGCGCGTAAACACCAGCACACGCGAAAAGCTGGGGTCCGTGAGCAGGTGCGCAAGCAGCTTCGGCTTGTCGTTTTTGGCGACTTTGTAGACCGATTGGGAAATCCGCTCTGCCGTCGAAGACACCGGAGCCACCGCGACCCGCTGCGGACTGCGCAAGAACGACATCGCGAGGGCTTCGATATCGGGCGGCATGGTCGCCGAAAACAGCAGCGACTGCTTGACGGAAGGAAGCGCGGCCAGCACTTTGCGCACGTCGTGGATAAAGCCCATGTCGAGCATGCGATCGGCCTCGTCCAACACGAAGAACTGCAAGTCCTTGAGGGAGACAAAGCCCTGTCCCATCAGATCGAGCAGCCGTCCCGGGGTGGCCACCAAAATGTCGATGCCAATGCGCAGCTTCTGGACCTGCGCGCCTTGCTTGACGCCACCAAAGATCACGGTGCTGGTGATGCCGGTGTGGGCACCGTAGACGCGGAAGCTCTCCTCGATCTGGCTGGCCAGCTCGCGGGTAGGAGACAGCACCAGGGCGCGGATCTTGCGCGGCTGCGGGGGATGCCTGGCGGGCCGATGCTCGACGGGCGGCGCGGGCTGCCGCTGGGCGTAGAGAAGCTGAAGGATCGGCAGCGCAAACGCGGCGGTCTTGCCGGTTCCGGTCTGGGCACAGCCGAGCAGGTCGTGACCCTTGAGCAGGATCGGAATCGACTGGGTCTGAATCGGCGTGGGGATCTCGTATCCAGATTCCGCGACGGCGCGGCATAGCTCGGGAATCAGTCCCAGCGTAGCGAACGGCGATGTGGACGGGTCAAACGGGACGGTGCTTGGGACATGGGAAGGAGCCGTCGTCCCGTGGTGCACGGGCGACTCCTTAAGGGAGGTTGTCTTGGTCATAAGAGGGGCGCAGTCTAGCCGCAATGCGACCAAACTGGGCACAATTCGTACTTTACGGAAGAATGGCGGCGAGTCGTGCGGCGGTGATGGGGTTGGCCGCAAGGAGCGAAACGACGGCCTGTTCTTCTGGGGATAGCGCTTGTGCCGGGGCAGGGGAGGGGGCGGCTCCCGGGGTCGGCTGTGATCCCGCGTCGCCTTGGGCCGCTGGGGCCGCCGCCTTTTTGTCCCACGGGGCCTGCCAGCTTCCCAGGGTCTTTGTGTCCTTGGGATAGAGCCCGTTTACGTCCTTGAGCAGCTTGGGTAGCAGGTCTTCGGCGTACGGACGCAGCGACAGAAGCAGCCCAGGTAGCCACGGATAGAGGATCTCTTCTGGCAGTCGCGCAAACGCTTTGGACAGAAGCTCAACGACCACACGACCGATGACCGGTGCAAACTGAAGCGCCAGCAAGAAACCAGAGACGTACTCTGGAAAGATCGGCAGCATGAGCGGATTGTCGAGCGTCTGATCCAGAAACTCGCGGATCGTCTCGATGTCGCGCAGCTTGAGCAGCAGCTCCGAGGCCCACAAAAGGCCAATCTTGGCTGGGTCAGTCGTGACCGGACCGGCCTGGCGAACGGCAATGTCGAGCTGGCTGCGCTGACAGCCGAGCGCCAGGGCCTGCGGCTCGAAGTCGAACACAAAGCTGAGCATGCTGGCGACTTCAACCGGCTTGGTTCCGCGGTCCTCAAAGCCCTTCGGCAAGAGCATCGAGTAGTGCGAATAACCCGTCGAGACGAAGTCCTTCAGCCACTTGGGAAGGCCAGCCGGGGTCGCGCGATAGTAGTGGACCAGGCGGCGAATCCGCTCGACGACTTTGGGGGCATCCTGCGCGCTCATTTCATTGCGCAGAAGATCCACAGCGCGGTCGCCTAGCTCTTCGGTCAGCCGCTCGCTCTTGAGAAACAGGATCGAATCTTCGGCGGCTTTGAGCGCCGTCACGGTCTTGGCTTGGGGTCCGAACGCCTCGCTCTTGAGCCGCTTTTCAAGCACATACTCGACAGTGACGCCTTCATACCCGAGCCGAATGATCGACTCCTGGTACTTGCCGATAGAGACATCCCACGACTCCTGCACCGGAACGTGTCCCAGCTTGCGCTCGCCCATGATGGGCCGCAGCACCGGATGTCCCTGCGTCAGGTAGTGCAGCATCCACAGCAGATCCGACGCGGGCAGAAGGTGCGGATCTTTCTTGAAGTCGAGCAGCGCCCGCTGAATGGTCGAGGCTTCGAGGTTGACACCGAGCGGTTTGAGTCGGGTATAGACATCCTGCGCGAGCGGCGGCATCGCGGAATAACCGACGCGCCCCGAGCGATTTCCTCCCAGCAGCATCTGACACAGCTTGGGAACGTTGCGCTTTTTGACCTGCCGGTCCTTTTCTAGACACGTAATCGCCGCATCTTCAAAGTCATACGGCGACGGATGCTGGCGGTTGCGCAGGTTCGCAAGCAGCATCGATGTCTGGTAAATCGCAATCGCGTCCGCGGTCGATGTCAGGTAGCCGTTGTCGCGGGCCAGCGAAACGATATTGACCGACCAGCTTAGGAGCTGTTCTTCGTCCGCGCTGTGCAGAAGCGGTGGCTTGACGAAGAAACCGAGCACGCGAGCCGTGTCGGCATTGCCAAGCGGCGCTGGCGGGGCAGCCACAGGAGCGGCTTTCGCTTTGCCCGGCTTGGCCGGTGCCGTCGGCGTCGCGCTGCCTTTCTTCGATAGCTTCCACTGTTTCACACCGAGCGCCGCGATGCCCTTTTCCCACGTCGTTTCGGCCAGCGCCACGGTTCCTGCCGGATGGTGGAACTGGTGCTCGATGGCGATGTAGCTCGACGGAATCAGACCGTACAGCCACTTGGTCGGGGTCGCCTTGGGAATGTCCCAGACCGCGGCAGTGTGCGTACCAAACTCGGGGACATCACTGACCGCGTGCACGGCACCACAGAGGTAGATCGCGTCGGAAGGAGCAATGCCGGTCTTCCTTAGGTGCTCCTTCATGCGCGTCCACATGTAGCGCTCGCGCCGCTTGTCGTTTTCGTGGTCGTCGTCCTTGCGACCAAGCCGACGCAAAAGACTCCCAACCAGCGAAAGGACATAGCGATAGGTTGGATAGTCCGCCGCCAGCACGGCCTGCTCGACATACTGGTCCCACCACTCGGTGAAGTGACGGACGCGCGCGTTCTTGAGCAGGAACGACAGGAAGACATCGAAGGTTGGTTCGACGTTTCCCATTTGCAGACCAATCGCCGCACCGTGATCGGGAATGTCGCCCGGCTCGTCCTCTCCTGGTGCTTTGGGGGTCTGCTGGTCGTGCTCCTCTTCCTTGACGATGTGCTTTTCGAGTTCGTCTTCCTTTTGTGGCATCCACTGGAAGACGTAATCGACGGCGCGATCGACGAAAACCAGCTCGGTGCCCGGATGTTCCAGCGCGTAGGCGATGGCTTGGAACTCCGCGGAAAACTCGGTCACGGGAGCCACCACCGATAGTGGTGACCATCCCTTTGGAAACGCATCCGCGGTCTGGGCAAACGCTTGCAGCGCGACCGGAAGTCGACAGTCACGCAAGCCATCGAGCGTCCCGCGCAGGTCTTCACACATCTCCATGAAGATGACCTTTGGGGGACGCTCACCGAGCCGCTTGGCGACGTGAAGAGCCGAAGAGGGAGAGTGGTGACAGACTGGGATGATCTCCAGTGGTTCACGCATGGCGCGATCCACATCGGAGACCATCTGTCCGAGCAGCTCTCCCACTGGATGCTTGTCGGTCGCAAACTCTTTGACCGCAGCTTCCAGCTGCTCACGCAGAGCGGTCAGCGCTTCGGCATTCGTCGCTGGCAGGGTAGAGGAAGGAGTCCGTTCCATACGCAAGTTCCTTGCAGCGCTTTCGCGCTGTCGTCACTACTTCAGAAAGCTCATGGCCTGCTTGCCGCCTTCGAGGTACTCCTCCCACTCGCCCTTCTTTTCCTTGGCGCGCTTTTCCACCACGGAGTGCCAGAACTTGTTCATGACGGACACCTCTTCGGGAATCCGGCGGACCAGCGTGCCGACGAGCGCCTTGGCGACGTTCGCAGCCGAGAGCGCGGTCTGGCCAAAGAACTGACTGTGCAGCACTGCATCTTCGAGTACACCGATCTGCTCTGCAGTCGAAAGGGAAGACTCCAGGCGCTGGTCATCGCTCGTCGCTGCGGCCTGGGCATCGCGCAGATCCGCAAACGTCTGGAGCAGGATGTCGAGCAGCGCGGGGGGGAGTTCCACTTCAAACTGGTTGCGGGTGAGCAGCTCGCGGGTACGGAACAGGACGATCTCTTTTTCGCTCTTCTTGTTGGTGACCGTAGGAATGGTCACAAAGTTGAAGCGGCGCTTGAGTGCCGTCGAGAGATCATTGACACCGCGGTCGCGGCTGTTGGCAGTGGCAATGATGTTGAAGCCGGGGCGCGCAAACACCACGTTGTCACCCGACAGCTCGGGAATGGTGATGTACTTTTCGGAAAGGATCGAGATCAGCGCGTCCTGCACGTCGGAGGTGCAGCGGGTCAGCTCTTCAATGCGACCGATCGACGCGTGCTGCATCGCGATCATGATCGGGGAAGGAATCAGCGACTCCTTTGACTGTCCCTTGGCAATGACGAGCGCGACGTTCCACGAGTACTTGATCTGATCTTCGGTGGTGCCTGCGGTGCCCTGGACCGTGTGGGTCGAGCTTCCGCAGATGGCTGCGGCGAGCAGCTCGGCGAGCCAGCTCTTGCCAGTGCCGGGGTCGCCGATGAGCAGGAGTCCACGATCCGACGCCAAGGTCACGATCGCGCGCTCGACCAGGGCCGGATCACCGAAGAACTTCTGGGCAATCGGACGCTCAATCTTGTCTGCCGGAGTCGAGCCGAGGATGAAGGTACGGATCATGCGCGGCGACAGCTTCCAGCTGAACGGACGCTTGCCGGGGTCGACAGAGGCAAGATAGGCCAGCTCTTCGGCGTACTTGACCTCGGCGGGCTGGCGCAGGACCTCCACCTTCTTGGCTTTGGGAGTCTCTTTCACTTCGGCTTTCACTTCCACCGTGACGGCTGCAGAGGCAGTGGCTTCCGCTTTGGTGGCAATTGGAAACTCGGCAGTGGCAGGAGTGCTGGTCTCCGCAGCGGTGGGCGCCGGGGCCGCAGCAGCGGAATCGGTCGCGGGAGTGGCAGCGGGAGCGGCTGCGGCTGCGCTGTCATCGGTCTTGGTCTTCTTGGTACGAGTCGCCATGTCAGAGTCTCCTAATTGAGCAGGTAGCGAAGCTGGTGAATGAGCTTGTTGACGGCACCGTGCAGGATCGGCATTCCCAGTTCAGCGAGCCGGGTTCGGAAGAACTCGCTGACCGAGAAGTAGCCGCTCGACTGGAGCGCGCCGACGGGAATGAAGTGAACGCCGGAGTCCTTGAGTCCTTTTATGAAGTCGAGCAGTTCCTGATCGGAGCCGCCTTCGTAAAAGTCCGAGATAAGGACCATCGCGGTGTTCTTCGGTTCGATGATCTTCTTGGCTGCCTCGATGAGCGCGAGACGGATGTACGTTCCGCCGCCCAGCTCGGTGCGCAGAAGGACTTCAAACGGATCATGTACCCACGGCGTTAGATCGAGCACGCGGGTATCAAATGCAACCAGGTGGACTTCCACTTTGGGAAGCCCGGCAAAGATCGACGCGAGGATCGTGCTCTGGACCATTGCATCGACCATCGAACCGGACTGATCGACCACGACGATGAGGCGTGTCGGCGTGGTCTTGTTGGCAGTCCGCTTGTAGGATAGCCTGTCAACGTACAGCCGCTCTTCCTCGGGATTCCAGTTGGTGAGGTTCTTCCAGAGCGTCTTTTTTAGATCGAGATTGCGGAAGACGCGCTTGGGCGGAATGCTGCGATCGAGCTTCCCTTTGCTCGCCTTCTGCACCTGTAGCTTGAGGACTTCCGCGAGCTGATCGACATAGGCACGGATCAGCTTCTTGGCATTTTCGAGCGCGACGCCAGACAGGTTCGTCTTGTCGGCCAGAAGCTGCTCGACCAGTGCAATCGATGGCTGAAGCTTGCTGGCCAGCCGCGTGTCCTTGAGGACCTCGCGCAGCTCCATGCGGCGTACCAGCTCGCTTTCCAAGTTCTGAAATCCGCGACGCAGATCTTCTTCCGAAAGGAGTCTGCGGCCACCGCCTGGACCTGTCCCTGCACCGCCACCCGCACCGCCTCCGCCACCCCGTCCGCGCAGACAGCCTTGCGGATATCCGAACGCTTCCTCAAGTCGCCCCAGATCTTGTGTCCACTGCGCGTACTGCTGCGCCGTCACGGTCTTGGTCTGCGTCGATGGACCAAATGCATTGAGCAGGAGCTTCGACAGGACCAGCGTGCGGCGCAAGCGGTCTTTGTCTGGATCTGCGGAGGGCTCTTTTTCGCCACTTCCTGCGCTGTCAGGAGTCCCACTGGTAAGCACAACACCATCGGGACTTCCTTCATCGAGCATCGCACCTGGAAGCGGCGCTTCGAAGTCCTTGCGCAGCTCTGGGAATCGCTGGGTCAAGGTGGTGATCGACACCATTGGATCGAGCACCAGATCCGGCATGCCTACTTCCTTGGCGATCTCTTTGGACAGAGACTCCAAGTTCTGCGCCTTTTCTCCCTGACCAAAGCAGGCGGCGAGCAGTCGCCACAGCAGTGCTTGCTGGCGATTCTGCATGTCCACACTCTGCGCAGGTACGCTCGGTTTTGTCGTATCCGTCATGGGATTCCTCGTACGTCCTTTTTGCGCTACGACTTCTTGCGCAGGAGCTTTCCGGCCCGCTCACGCAGCACCGCAACGGTGTCATCTTTGGCTTTGAGCGACTGTGGCGGAACTCCGGCCAGCTCGGCCTTGCTTCCCGACTTGATGGCGAGCGGCTGCACGGTCCACCGTCCGCGGTCGAAGCGGAGCAGGCCAATCAGCGCGCCTGCTTTTTCGATCCGCTCAATCGTCATTCCTGAGCTATCGGAGAGGCGCGCCCCGGACAGCGGCAGCTTGGTTCCTGCTACCTCCAGGGCTTGTTCTTCGACCAGCTCCGCTGCAGAGCTGCGCTTCGACTTGTGCGATTCAATCTTTACAGTCTTAAAGCCCGTCAAAAGCACCGGCTCCGCAAGCTGCGCAGGATGTCGATCCAAGCCACTTTGCTTGGGCCGCTGGAGCGACGACGAAGGTGCCAGAACAGACGCTGCAACCTCGAACAGAGAGAAGGAACTGCCAACAGCGACCCGGCCCTCATCCCACAGCAGATCTCCCGTTCCCAACAGCTGCATGTCGGTAAGCTTGAGGGTGGCGCAGTCACGGATTCCTTTGAGCAGCTTGTCGTAACTGCCTTCGAGGAGTCGCCACATCTCGTGCGCGATCACCGTATCGACTTTGTAGGCAGAGATGGTGGTGCGGACATAGCGAACGTCGCTGCCACTACGCAGCAGGCCGTGCAGACACACGGAAAACAGGTTGCGGTGATGATGCAGGTCGCAGCCAAGCGGCAGCAGCTCGCCGCTCACGGTCTCCAGCTTGGCCGCTTGCGGTGCAGCCAGTGCCAGCATCATCGATCGTGTCCACAGATCGACCCAGCGATACGTCGGAACCGTCTTGCCGGTCGGAATCGGGAGCGCCGAGAGCAGCTCGGACAGGAATCCAGACAGAATCGCTGCCAGGCGGATGAGTCCGGGCTCTTCCTGAATCTTGTCAAGCGTTGCGTAGAAGGGATACAGAGACTCCGGTTCGAGCTGACCAAAACCGGTCAGCGCGATCTCCATCAGGAAGTGGCGTGTGCTTTCCCGAAAGACGCCGTGATGACCTGGGGATTCCGCAGTTACGAGCGTTGGTTCATCGGCATTGGCTGTTCGTCCAAGCACCGCGCTCGCTTGGGCCTGGAGCGCATCCGCCATTGCACCTTGCAGCGCAGCGCGTGCGGACGCGATGGTGGCGAAGTGTTTTTCGACAAACTCACTGCGGAGGAGTGCAAGGACGGCTTCCTGTACCCGTGGCCCAAGGGGGGTTCCGGCCAGGAGACGAGGCAGTGCAGACACAGCTGCGACTTCCTTTTCGCTCATCCGGCCAAAGCCAGTAAAGAAGCAGTGGTCCAGGCGCGCGATGACCTCGGCGGTTTCTGCGACTCCAGGCGGTAGAGTCGCCAGCGACGACAGAGAATTGCTCATTCACAGAGTCCTTTGGGGATTCCTAAGAGAAGATGTTCTGTTCGACTAACCAGAGACAAACCAGGTCATCTCGGGAATCGGCTGATTGGAGGTAGGCAGCTCGAAGTAGCGCAGGTGGGACAGAAAGCGCGAAAACACCTGGCTGACATCCAGCCGCGACTGTGAGCCGCGGACTTGCAGCATGATCTCGCGCGCCGAAGTGAACTTGGACAGATCACCGGACAGCTTGAGATAGCGCGCCACCGTCTCGCCGCCAAACTGGAGCACTGCTTCGGACATCAGCTGCGCAAGGTGCTTGCAGGGGGTTCCTCGGCAGCCACTGCACGGACGATTGTTGTTGGTCGAGCAGTTGAAGTTCACGTTTGCGCCTGCTTCGAAGAAGGACACATAGACGCGATTCTCATCAGAGCCCGACGACACCACACCCTGGACGCGACCGCCGAACAGTTCGACGTAGGGTACGTCTTTGACTTTGCGCGGACGACTCATCGGCTCGGACAACGGCAGCGAGGTGCACTCTGTGGGGAGTAGGGCCATCTGCTTTTGGGCTCCGTAACGGCTCTGTTTGGGGTGCGTACTTCTTCCGCGCAGGACTGCTCCGTAGGCAGCTAGGTAGGATGCTGTGCGAGAGTGAAGACCCTGGGGAAGCTCGGGAATCTTACTTTACGATTGTGCCCGCTGGGAAGAGGGTTTTTGCTTCCGGCGGACTACTCCGATTCATGACTGGCGGCTGCGGAGGTGGCCTCTTTGGCAATCACTGCCTCGACGATGCGGGTGACGTCCAGCTTTTGGATGTTGGTGCCGGTCGCCGCTGGGACAATGAGAATCGGTTTTCCCGCCAGTGCATCGGCGATCCGCAGCTTGACCGCAGTGCGTCCACCTGCGCCGGACATGGCCTTGTTCTGTTTCTCGATCGCTTTGGCCCGTGCGCTCGCTTCGGCGAGCAGGGCCTTGGCGGTGCGCTCGTTTTCGTACAGTGCTCGGTCTGCGCCGATGCGAATCCGTTCCACTCGTCCTTTTGCCTCGGCAATCTGCGCTTGCACATCGCCACGCGCTTTTTCCAGCTGACGAGTCTGTTCTGCTTCCGACGCCTGTGCTTCGCTCTTGAGCCGCTCGGCGTTCTGCTCGGCAATTTTGCGTTCGTGGATCACTCGTTCGTATTCGGGGTTGAAGCGCTGCTCGCCCGGCATCACGTCTTCAAGGATCACGCCTTCGGCGCCAAGCTCTTCTGCAAGCTTGGTCTTCGCTTTCTGCGCCTTCTCAAGCAGCTTCTTGCGATCGAAGAACTCTTCGGAGTGCAGCTCATTGAACGCATCCCGTACGTAGGCCCGACATGCGGGACGGACCAGCTCTTCCTTGAGCAGGGCCGTGCTGCGTGCGCCACGCGCCAAGATGTCGGGAGCCCGCTGCGGATCGACGCGCCACGTTACGGTGACGTCGATGCTGATGTCATTCCCATCTCGGCTCTTGAGGACGATTGCGTCATCGCCCTCCCGATCGCCGCGATCCTTGGCCGCGGTCATCTCGAGCTTTTGGGTCATGATGTCAAACGTCGCCCAGTCCGACATCCACGGGAAGAAGACGTAGGTTGCGCCGGGTTCGTAGACAGTGCGATCGATGCCGGCGCCGAACAGCTTGCGCGTCCGAACTCCAACCTCTGTGCTTTCGGTGCTGTACGTCGTGCAACCGACCAGCGCAAACACGGACAGAACAGACAACATACGAAGAAGCTGCGTAGGTAGCGGTCGCATTACTTCACCTCGAACTGGCGCAGAAGTTCACTGATGTTGAGTGGATTGGTACTTCCTTGTCCCGTCGAAGGAACAATGATCACCTTCACTCCCTTCATCAGATCAGCGAGCTTCTGTCCGACCATCGCTTGCGCACCGGCTCCTTCAAGCGCGCGGTTCTCTAGCTCGGTGCCTTGCGCTTGGGATGACTTGACCAAGAGATCTCCCTCGGCTGCTTTGGTGCGCTGGTACAAGTTCGCGTCTGCGATAAGCTGGGCGATTTCGCGGGCACCCTTTTCCCTTTCAACCTGAACGGCCGCCTGTCCGGTCGAGATCACTTCGCGCTTGTGTGCATCTTCACGCGCTGCTGCGCTCTCTGCTCGGTTCTTGAGGACCGTTTGATCCTGGATTTTCCGCTGCTCGATCTGGTGTTGATACGCCTTGTCGTAGGAGAACTGGCGAATCAGGATCTTCACGAGGTCGATTCCCTTTTCGGCAAACTCTGCCCGCAGCATGTCCGTCGCGGCCTGCGTCTGTTTTTGCCGCTTGTCACCCAAGTAGAACTCTTCCGCAGTGAGCTCTCCGAGCGCCTTGCGCAGGGCATTGTCGGAACGGGGAACGACCACCACGCTCTCGAACATCCGGCCCGGGCCGATGGTGGTGATGACGCGATAGGGATCATGAATCCGATACAGCACCGTGGCATCGACGGACACTTTGTAGTTGTCCGCAGTCTGAATGACGATGGGGCCATCGGTGCGTCCCCCTTTGCTATTTTCCGTGTGACTTGCCGTGCGGTTGAGCGCTTGCAGATCGGTCGGGAAGATCAGCACGCGCTCATAGTTCGGAATGACCACATGGACACCAGTGTGCCAGGGTTCTTTCTGGATTCCTGATCCTGAGCCGAAGGAAATGGCGTGGATTCCTACTTCGTTTGGACCGATGTACACCGTGCAGCAGGAGCTGAGCCACCAGCCGCCGATAAAGAGCAAAAGCGGAATGCTAATCCAGCGCTTGCTCAGCAGGTATTTGACGATGTTGACCAGTGTCTCCATAAAGACTCCTGAAGAGAAGGAATCGGTTTAGGAACCGCTCCCGAGTTGTTTTTGAGGACCTACCGGAGGCAGTGGGAGTGCGCGACCCAGCTTGTCGAGGTCTTCGTGGAGCGCGAACATCGCCACTTGGTGTTTCTGGTTGAGCCACGCGCCATACAGATCAGGCAGAAACGGACTCACCAGGGGGGCCGTGGCTGCGAGTGCAAACGGAATCCACTTTTCCCAAATGGGAATGAACGGCGCCCAGACAATGAACACACCGATGAGAAACAAGCCCAGCGCCCAGGTAAGACGGTTGTACAGATCGCGTCCCTGCCAGGCTTTGCGTGGAGCTTGATCAAGCTGATTTTGCTGCTGCGCAAGTCGTGCATAACGTGGAACAAGCACTGCATCGACTTCCCGTTTGTAGAGCGCAAACTGAGAGTCTTCGGCGAGGTCGGCTTCGTTTTCATCGACGCGGAACTCGCGGTAAAGCTCGGACAGGCGCAGCGCTGCTCGCTCGCGGACAGCGGCTACCACATCGGACTCACTGGACGTAGGTGGGAGTGCCGGTCGGAATCTTTCCAGATCCGCCAGCAGTTCCCCACAGAGCATCCCAAACTCGGTCTCAGCACGTCTAGGCACGACAGTCTGGCTAGATCTTACTGCTGCTTCCGGGTTATCGGGCGGAAATTCGGCCTAGCGAGTACGCAAACGGAGTCCCCTGCTCCGCGGCCATGTGGGTATGATTGAGCCTTAGCCAAGCTCTCAATTGTGAGGATCTCATGTCCACCAATCACCAAACATCACTACCGACAGCCGCAGTCACCGATTCGGCTGCGGGCGGTGGGGAATCGCCTGGCAAGCCCGTGACAGAGTCTGCGACAACCGCACAGGTTGGTCCGGCTTCGACGGCGATTCCTCACCAAGGAAACCATCACAGACGGACAGCGAGCGGCGACATCGCTCCATCGACCACTCCGACTGGAATCGAGAACTTTGTCATCGAAAGTGCGGTAGATGCCAACCGTGAGGCGCGACTGTCGAGCATGCGTGACATCTTGTCTGGGCTCGATGGTGAGGAATCGCTGTCGCTGGCCAAGCTCCTCGTCCGCAGGCTGCGGGTGGAAGGTTCGGTGAAGAGTCCGAATCCCGATGACGAGCTAGACAAGAACTGGCGAGAAGGCGGCTATCCCTACAAGAACCTGATGCTCCGTCGCAACTACGAGAGACAGAAATACCAGCTTCAAGTCGAGCTGCTGAAGCTTCAGGCCTGGGTCAAAGAGACCAAGCAGAGAGTTGTGATTCTGTTTGAAGGACGAGATGCCGCCGGAAAAGGGGGAACCATCAAGCGCTTTATGGAGCACTTAAATCCTCGTGGCGCGCGCGTCGTTGCACTCGAGAAACCGACCGACTTCGAGCGGGGCCAGTGGTACTTCCAGCGCTACGTCAGCCAGCTCCCGACCGCGGGAGAGATCGTTCTTTTTGACCGCTCCTGGTATAACCGCGCTGGCGTCGAGCGTGTGATGGGCTTCTGCACGTCTCAGGAATACGCCGAGTTCATGCGACAAGTGCCGGAGTTTGAGCGGATGCTGGTGCGCAACGGAACCCATCTCATCAAGTTTTGGTTTTCCGTCAGCCGTGACGAGCAGCGGCGGCGCTTCAAAGAGCGACGGGTTCACCCGCTGAAGCAGTGGAAGCTGTCGCCGATAGACCTGGCGTCACTCGACAAGTGGGATGACTACACCAAGGCCAAGGAATCAATGTTCTTCCACACCGACACGGCGGATGCACCGTGGACGGTGATCAAGTCCGACTGCAAAAAGCGCGCACGGATAAACGCGATGCGCTACGTCCTTCACAAGCTGCCCTACACCAACAAGGACTCGCAGCGGATCGGCAACCTGGACTCGCTGATCGTCGGTCGCGCCCACATCGTCTTCGAGCGCGGCGAAAAGCAAGGCACGCCCATCCTGTAGGGCAGCGCGAGTCGTCTCCTCCGTCCCCCGTCCGCCAGCTCCTACCTCGGCTTACATCGTTCCTCGCCACCCCTCGCAGAGACCGTCAGCCACGGTCGCGTGTCGATCCAGAGCGGCCTCGAATGCGTTCGCATTAGATGTATTTCAGGGCACGTTTATATTTGAGATAAAATCGTATCAATTAAGTAATTTGGAACACGATTTGAGACGCAATTTCGACCCGTCGATCTGTCGCCGCGCCTGGCTCGCAACCCGGGCTATGTCTCGCGTCGGTGTGACGAGGGCACAGGAGCTTACGTAACATGCGCGAAAAGTCTCGTCAGAAGCTGGCTCTGGATGCTGGTCTTGCGGTCGCCCGGCGAGGACGCTTGCGTCTGGGACTGTCTCTCGTTGGTCTGTCCACCCTGTTGGCCATCGAGTGCAGCCCCGAGTCGAGTGTGGAGCCACCGATCGCGGCCAACCGGCAGGCGATCAACGTGACGCTGACCGACTGCATGGCCAGCAGCCTGATTACGGCAATCACGCAGGCGAACGCGGCAGTGGGACCGAGCACGATCTCACTGATGGGCGGCTGCACCTACAGCCTGACGACACGAAACAACTTTTGGTACGGCCCCAACGGTCTGCCCCCGATCACCAACGACATCACCATCGACGGCACTTCACAGGGCGCGATCATCGAGCGCACACCGGCATCGCTGACGTTTCGGCTGTTCTACGTAGCAGGGGCTGGCTTGCCACCGAAGAAAGCCGGGCGGTTGGTGCTCAAGAACCTGACGCTGCGTGGTGGCGTTTCGCAGGGGGGGAACAGCAGCGCAGCGGTCGTCACCGGTGGCGGTGGCCTCGGGGCTGGAGGCGCGATCTTTTCACACGGCGAAGTGCAGCTGTCCGGCGTGACACTGACCAACAACGCGGCCGTCGGTGGCGCAAGCGCTGCGCCAGGGGCTGCTATCTGCAGCGGCGGTGGCGGAATGGGGGGCAATGCGTTTGGTCCCGCAGGCGGTGGCTTCCGCAGCGCCACGAACAACAACGGCGGCGGCGGTGTCGGTGGTGGCGAAGGTGGCCGAGCGGCTGCGGCTGCGGCTGGTGGGGCCGGTGGGCCAGATGCGTCGGGAACCGAGCCCGGTCAAGCAGGAGCCAATGCCAACGGTGGTGCGGGTGGTGGAACGCGGTCTCTTGGCGGCAGTGGCGGCGCGGACAACGTTGCATCCATGGGCGGCGCCGCAGGTGATGGCGGCGGCGGCGGTGGCGGTCGGATGGGCGGAGGCGGTGGCGGCGGTGGCGCCGGATTTGGTGGGGCTGGTGGCCGCGGTTCGACTGTTGCCGGTGGAAACAACGGCGGTGGTGGAGGCGGATTCGGCGGTGGCGGTGGCGCGAGCGTTGGAAACGGTGGTGGCGGTGGAGGTGGAGTCGGCGGCGGCGGCGGGGCTGGTACCGCAGCAATGCCAGGGGCCGGCGGAGGCGGTGGATTTGGCGGAGGCGGTGGCGCGTGCCTGTCCGGTGGAAATGGTGGATTCGGCGGAGGCGGAGGCGGGGCGGTCGGGGCGGCTCCGGCCACTGGGGGAAGCGGCGGCTATGGTGGTGGTGTGGCGCCGCGCTCAATCGGTGCAACGGGAGGCGGCGGAATGGGGGCCGGAGGCGCGATCTTTGTGCACGGCGGCACGCTGACGGCAGCCAATACAACTTTTACAGCCAACTCGGCGACCGGTGGCGCCGCCGGGGCGGCAATCATGGCGACCAGCCGCGGAAACGGCGGAGTGGGCGGTGGCGGGGCGATCTTCAACTTGAACGGGACCGTCAGGCTCTACAACTCGACGATCGCAGGCAATACGGTAACCGGTGGTGCGGGACAGGTGAATGGGAACGCAAGCGGAGGCGCGCTGCTCAATCTGGCCATTGGCTCAGGTAGCAGTGCCACCACGACGCTGCGAAACAGCATTCTGTCGAACAGCAAGGGCGGCCCGGACCTGTTTGTCGATGGAGTGCAAGGCTCGTCGTCGGTGGACGCGACCGGATCCAATCTTGTGATGACCAGCGCCACCATGGGCGGCGGAGTGGTGACCGGAACGCCGCGTACCACCGATCCGATGCTCGCCGCGCTGGCAAACAACATGGGTCCGTCACAGACCATGGCGCTTCCGACCGGCAGTCCTGCGCTCGGTGTGGGCGACGCAGCCGTGTGCGCGATGGATCCGGTCTTGGGTGTCGACCAGCGTGGTCAGCCACGTGCGTGTGCCTGTGACCTGGGCGCGTTTGCGTACCCCTTGCCGATGCCTTGCGCTGTGATGGATCTCGCCGGTATGCCGAGCGACGATGGAGGCACGGACGATGGTGGGGCGAGCGATGACGGTGGGGCGCTCTCTGGTTACCGACAAATTACCGGCGGTGGCTTCGGCTGCTCGCTTGCTTCCTCCGGATCTTCCACAGGTCTCGCCCAGCTTGGGCTGCTGGCACTGATTGGTCTGACTGTGCGCACTCGCCGCCGTCGCGTGGGCTACTAGGAGATGCGAATGCTTCGCTTTTGCTCAACCAAGGGCGCGCTGCGCGCTCGAATTGTCGACACATCACAGCGGGGGGGGCGGGCCCTGTGGGCGCTCGCGCTGCTTCTGGCTTCGGTGATTTCGGTCCGGCCCGCGCACGCGCAAAGTGCGGCCCCGACGGGATTTCAGCTCAACCGCTACGAACCGACCGCCGCGGGTGAGTGGGGTTTTCTGATTGACCATCCCTGGTACTCCTCAACGCGCTACTTCGCCGGCGGCATCACCCTCAACTACGGTCACAATCCGCTGGTGAGCAGACTGGTCGCCGCCGATGGTTCGGTGCTTCAGACGGACTCGATCATTGCGCACCAGCTCATTGGCCATGTCGATTTGGCGGGTTCGTTTCTTGACCGCGTGAACATTTCGCTGTCGCTGCCGGTGACGCTGCTAGAGCAGGGACAGTCGCTGCTTGGGGTGACTCCGTCGTCGCCAGCGATTGGAGATCCACGGCTGGGGGCGTTGATTCGCGTGTTCGGTCAGCCAGATGCAAGTCCAATCTCGCTGAGCGTTGGCGGATACGTATGGCTGCCGCTGCGAAGCTTTGCGACAAGTGATGTGCTGCCGCCCCAAGCGAGCGATTCGGCGGTTCGCGGTCTGCCCAAGCTGGTCCTGAGCGGTCTGTATTCGCGGCTGCGCTGGTCGGCGTCGGTGGGCTTTTTGATCAGGCCGTCTGCGCAGATTGGCGAGCCCGGGATTCCTGACGGCGCCACAGTGGGTCACGAGGTCCAGCTCGGCGCGATGTTGCAGTATGCCGACACGGCTCGTCGATTTGCGATTGGCCCCGAGTTTCTGGCAAGCACCAGCATCAGCCAGAACAGCGCGCAAGCCCAGGCCTACACCAGCATGGAGCTTCTCGTCGGGGCGCAATACAACATCGCGCGGGTGATCCAGGTGGGTCTGGCCGGTGGCATCGGCATTTTGCGCCAGCCGGGCACGCCCGATGCACGGGGACTTCTGCGAATCTCCTATGCGCCACTGCCCAAGCCGCAAACGGACCGCGACCGCGACGGCGTGTTCGATGAAAAAGATCGCTGCCCGGATGACCATCAGGGGCCGCAGCCCGATCCAGACAGGCCCGGCTGTCCGCTTTCGGATCGGGATGGCGATGGCGTCTTCGATCGTGATGATCTGTGTCCAACGGTGCCTGCTGGTGCAACGCCAGACGGCGCTCGACGCGGCTGTCCGCTTTCCGATCGGGATGGCGACGGTGTGATGGATCGCGACGACCTGTGTCCAGACGTTGCGGCGGGTGCCAAGCCAGATCCGGCCAAGCTTGGCTGTCCGCTTGCGGATCGAGATGGCGACGGCATTCTGGACGCGGAGGATCAGTGTCCCGATTCGGCACAAGGCGACCACCCGGATCCCAAGAGACGGGGATGCCCCGATACAGACACCGACCAGGACGGCGTCTTTGACTCGGTCGATCAGTGCAAAGATGTGCCGCAAGGCCAGTATCCAGATCGTCGCCGCGTCGGCTGCCCGGCCTCGGACTTTGACAAGGACTCGATTCCGGATGACTTCGACGCTTGCCCCGAACGCCCCGGCGTGCCGTCGAGCGATCCGAAGAAAAACGGCTGCCCGGGTCTCATCTCGATTTCGGGAGGCACCATTCAGCTATCGCAGAAGGTGTTCTTCAAATACAACCGCGATACGATCCAGAAGCTCAGCCACCCACTGCTCAGCGCCGTCGCAGATCTGATGAAGGTGCGGCCAGAAATTCGACGCGTGGAGGTCCAGGGTCATACCGACAACGATGGACCAGCGGATTACAACCTAGACCTGTCGAGCCGCAGAGCGCAGAGCGTCGTCGCCTTCCTTGTCGGGCGTGGGATTGATGCGTCGCGCCTTGTGGCCCGCGGGTACGGCGACACCCAGCCAGTGGCCAGCAACAAGACGAACAAAGGCCGTACGAAAAATCGCCGCGTGGTGTTCCTGATCCTCGACCCGCCTGCAGATGGAAAAGCCGCCGCGCCACCCAGCGTGCCGGCGACTCAAAGTGCGGCACCTGCACCCAGCGCAGCTCCGGCGCCCGCTGCCGCGCCGACACCGACACCGACAGCAAGCCCCGAGCCCGTTGTGGCGCCGCAAGAACCGGCAAAGACCGCTCCTGTGATTGACCTGACCGGCAAGCTCGCCAAGCCAGCGCCGCAAGCACCACCTGCTCCTGTGAAGGCGGCCCCGAAAAAGAAACCGGGAAAGAAGGTGAAAGCCGCTGCTCCGGTCAAAGCCGCTCCGCCGCCAGTGATTGGCGAGGGCGGCCCACCGTAGAGCGGTCATCATCGCAGCGCAGGCTACTCACCGTCGTAGTAATCGACCCGACCACGCTCGCTGAAGAAACCACCAAACGGCGCATCGGTGACGCGCTGGCCTGGCTGACGATTGGCCGCAACGCCAA
>CAYTGC010000082.1:0-19313 GCA_964437195.1 uncultured Myxococcales bacterium
CGTGTGGGGGGCTTCTCCAAGTGAAGTCTGGATCGTCGGTTTCGCGGGGACCATCGTTTTGTCCGTTTAAGCGGCTCCTCGGTTTGTTCACAGCGGCCTACAGAGGGAGCCATCCGGAGATCTGGACAGATTCCTTGCATGAGCGGAGGAGATAAACATTACAGATCGGAAGGATCGTTGGTGGACTGTCAATGGTTCGGCGTTGCGGCTGACCGCGTTCGCACGTTGCTGGTACGGCGCTCGGTTGCACACAGCGCCGCTGCGCGGGATAATTAGGCCCGCAAAGGCGGAGTCGGTTCACGAGGGAAGATGCGTATCGTGGCAGTCGCAGACACGCACCTGTTTCATCAGGAACTGACCGTTCCAGATGGAGACGTCTTCGTCCACGCAGGAGACATGTGCCGTGGCGGAGACTTGGAAGAGCTCGCTGTGGCTGCGCAGTGGATCTTGTCGCTACCGCATCGTCACAAAGTGATCATCTCGGGCAACCATGACTGGGCCTTCTCTCTGTCCCCCGCTGCGGCACTCGCCCTGTTCGGCAGGGCCGTCACCTATCTTCAAGATTCTGGCGCCACGATCGATGGGGTGCGGTTCTGGGGCAGTCCGTGGCAGCCAGCGTATAACGAGTGGGCTTGGAATTTGCCTCGGGGTCGTGCGCTTGCGGAGCGCTGGGCCTTGATTCCAGACGGAGTCGATGTGCTCGTTACGCATGGTCCACCAGCTGGTATCGGCGATCGGTACGGCGCTCATGGCTACATCGGTCACGACCGATCCGGCTGCGAAGACCTGCGCGCGCGTGTCTTGCAAGTGCTGCCGCGGCTCCATCTGTTTGGACACATCCATCAGGACGGTGGCTTGTGGCAGCAGGGCGCAACGACCTTCGCAAATGTCACGACGTGGGAGTGCGAGCGTGCTCCCACCGTGATTGACTTCGAGCCTGGCACGGGTCGGATTTGGCCGATTGTGGTTCCCCCCGCCCGACGGTAACGTCTGGTTTGCGTTCAGGAAAAGAGGAAGCGGACGGTGGTCTGCTGTGAAAGCAATCATCAGTCCGACAGGGTTGTTTCTTTTGGCGGAAACCTCAGGCTCTTCTGGTTGTCAGAACGCCACAACCAGGTGGGTAGCATGATGACTCAGCGGTCGAAACAGGACGAGAGATCGCTCCCCCTTGATTTGGATGCAGAAGCGCCTGATGTCCGATCAAGCTGGTCGAAGGTTAGCTCGGCGAAACTGCTCATCTTCTGCGCGCTGATTGCCGGAATCTTGGTGTCTGTCCTTGCGGCGCTCCGTCCGTCGCCACAGCCACCAAGCTCCGCCGCAACGACCAAGCCTCTTCGGCACTCCGTTTGGGAAGGCCCGTATCTCGCGACAGTGTTTGATCCGCCTTCCGCGGGATGGCTGAATGCGTCTGCACAGATGCGAATCCAGTTGCTGCCGCACCTGGTCGAACTGGGTCCGCCGCAGCCTGGGGACTGGCTGTCTTCCCATCCAGAGAAGGGACAGAGCTTTGCAGAGTACCTGAGTGCCAATCCGATTCGGCCCACGCCTCTGCGACACAAGATTTACATTCTGCCCATCGGGCCATTTTCTGAAACCCAGTGGTACATCCTTGAACGCAGCGCGGCATTCCTAAGTCACTATTTCCGTTTGCCAGTGAAGATGCTTCCTTCGCGCAGTCTCCGTTCTTTGCCGCCACGATCGGGGCGCGATCACATGGGGGACTTTCAGCTTCACACCGGGACGATTCTTTCGCGCGTTCTGTATCCAGAACTGCCGCCTGATGCAGCGGTGTTTCTCGGATTCACTGCTGTCGATCTGTATCCGCAGGAGAGCTGGAACTTTGTCTTTGGTGAAGCGACATTTGACGCGCGGGTCGGAGTCTGGAGTCTGGCTCGCTTTGGGAATCCGGACTTCGGAAAGGAGTTCTTTCACAAAGTCCTACGACGCACTTTCAGCACTGCCACCCATGAAACCGGACACATGTTCGGAATGGCCCACTGCACCAAGCATCACTGCAACATGAATGGTGTCAACAGTCTGGAGGAAGCCGACCGGGCTCCCCTTTCGCTGTGTGCGGAGTGTCTGTCGAAGTTGACCTGGCTGACGGCTGCAGATGCGCAGGCGTGGCTGCAAGACATCGAGGCGTTTCTTCGCGATGAGGGACTTTCAGAAGAGGCAGAACCATTTGCCGTGCAGGCCCGCGCCGTCGGGGAGTCACACAATGACGCTTTTGGACAGGAGGGCGGGCGCGATTCCGTCCTGCACGCTACGGGACACTCATCTGCTTCACGTCTTTTGATTCCCAAGGCGCGGTCGCAGCAGTCCTTCCAACCAGCTCATGAACACCTGTAAGCGGCGCGGCTGGTGACGGCGGTTGGCGAAGAGCATGCTGACGGGCATCGGTGCGGCACGGTAGCGTGGCAGGATCTCGACGAGAGCGCCGCTCTCCAGTCCTGTCCGTGCCCCGGGCTCGGGAACCTGAATGATTCCGAGTCCCGCCAGGCAGGCACCGTAATACGCATCAGAGTTGTTGACAGTCAGCGCTGCGGGAACCTCGATCGTGACGACGCGGTCCGGATGCTTGGGGTCAACATACTCGAAGCCGCTGTCACGCGCGCCCAGCGTGGTCGAATAGTGAATCAGCCGGTGTTTGCCGAGGTCTTCGGGGCGTCGCGGGCGTCCAAACCGTGCGAGGTACGCGGGGCTGGCGCAGTTGACCATTCGGTACTGGCCCACGGGCTTTGCGATCAGGCTTGAATCCGTCAGCACACCGACGCGCAGCACACAGTCAAAACCTTCTCGGACCAGATCGACTCGGCGGTCGGTGCACGACAGTTCCAGCTCGAGCATTGGGTGAGCCGCGAGAAGCTCGGGCAGGTGCGGCAGCACAACGTCTCTTGCCACGCCCACCGGCATGTCGACGCGCAGTCGTCCTTGGAGCGCGCGGAAATCGTCACGGAACATGCTCTGTAGCTCGTCCAAGTCGTCGAGAAGATCCTTGCATCGTTCGTGGAACACCTGGCCGTCTTGGGTAAGCTGCACTCGGCGGGTCGTGCGGTGCAAGAGTCGAGTTCCCAGCTCGTTTTCCAGTCGCTGCACGGCCAGCGACACACTGGCCTTGGGCTGACCCAGGCTTTCCGCTGCCAGCGTGAAGCTAGATAGCTCCGCGACGCGGGCAAACACTCTCATGGCATCGAGGGACTTCATGACAGCCCTATTGTTATCAATTCTTGAACAGTAAAACCAAAAATCACCGGTTTATGTCAATCAGAACAAACAATAGGCTGATTGCCACGGGTGGTTCGCGAGGCGGTCCACCACCAAAAACAGATTCACAGGAGACCAGCATGTCGACTTCATCCCCTCCCTCCATCAAGCTTGCACTCGTCACCGGCGGCAGCCGCGGCCTTGGGAAGAGCACCGTTGTTCATCTGGCAAGACGCGGCGTTGATGTTGTCTTTACCTATCGGCGTGGCCAGGCCGAAGCCGATGCTGTCGTGGCCGAAGTCGAGGCACTGGGCCGCAAGGCCGTGGCGCTGCCGCTTGATGTCGGCGATGTGTCCTCGTTTGGCCCGTTTGTCGATTCACTCCGGCAGGCGCTGCGTACACGGTTTGGGCGCGAGCAGCTAGACTTTCTGGTCAACAATGCTGGCCATGGTCACCATGCGCCGATTGCACAGACCACCGAGGCGCATTTTGATGAACTGGTGAACGTCCACTTCAAGGGTCCGTTCTTTTTGACCCAGGCGCTGCTTCCGCTTATCGCCGACGGTGGCCGGATCGTCAATCTGTCGACCGGATTGGTTCGCTTCGCGATGCCGGGCTACGCCGCGTATGCCGCCATGAAAGGCGCGGTCGAAGTGCTGACTCGCTATCTGGCCAAGGAACTAGGTGGCCGCGGAATCGCCGTCAACACCATCGCCCCTGGCGCCATCGAGACGGACTTTGGCGGCGGTCACGTGCGCGACAACGTTCAACTCAACGCGTTCATTGCATCGCAGACCGCCCTTGGTCGTGCCGGTTTGCCCGATGACATTGGTGCCGCTGTGGCGTCGCTGCTCTCTTCGGACAATCGCTGGATAAACGGCCAGCGCATCGAGATCTCGGGCGGTATGTTCCTGTAGCCGCCGCCGTTTTCCCTACGTCCGGCCACCCTTGGCCTCCGTCACAAGTTCAGTCTCCCCTCACCGAAAAACGGAGCGCCGTTCGGACTATACTGGAAGTCCGTACAACATGAGCTCAATTGGGGAGTCCATGGTTCATCCTGCCGTTCCTCGTGCCATCGGCGCACTGTTCCTTTCTGCGTTCGTGCTTTTCGGCGCAGGTTCTGCGCTTGGTAGCTCACCGTGGGGACTTGTGCTGATCGTTGTGAACTCTGTGGCCGTCGCGACGATTGGGGTCCTGTTCCACGATCTGGTCCATGCAAACCATCCCCGAGCGGCCAGTGCCTATCTCATCGCTCGCGGGTCGGAAGCCGTTGTTCTTGCCATCGGCGGACTCCTTGTCCGATTGAAAGCGTTGCCGGTCGGGAGTGGCGTCGCACTCGATGTCGCGATGGTGGGACTCGGTGTGGGCAGCGTTCCGCTGTTTCATATGCTTGGCGCGGAGCGGCGACTTCCTCGTCTACTCGCGCTGTGGGGAGTCGTTGGCTACATCGCGTTGACGGTCGGATCACTCCTAGACCTTGGGGGCTGGCCGGTGGCGCTCTGGTTTTCCGTACCGGGCGGTATCTTCGAGTTGGTGTTCGGAACTTGGCTGCTCACTGGCGGTCTTCATCCGCGCAAGGAAGGTGCATGACGTACGTACAGAGACTCTCTGCCGCTGCTGCTGGACTCGGATTGCTGGTCATGGCGATCCTCGCTGGCTACGCAAACCTTGGGATCATCGAACACGCCGCGCAGTCAACGCCGCGTCAGCTCGACTTCGCAGCGGTTGCGATGGGAATCGTGGCGCTGCTTGATGTCTTGGTTGCCGCTGGAACGTGGGGTCTGTTTCGTGACGATGCACGACGGTCCACGGCGGTTTCTGCGGCGCTCCGCTGCATCTACGCCGTGCTGTTGGCCGCTGCTGCATATCGACTTGCGACGTGCGCAGGCGACGGACCCGCTCGCGCTCGCGCCTTTCAGTCGGTATTTGCACCCGCGATGGGGATTTTCGGGCTTCATCTGGTTGCACTCGCGTGGCCAGTTGCCGCAACGCGCTTTGCGGGCCCGCTGGCTCGTCGAGCGCTTGCCGCTGCGGTCGGCATCTGCGGTGTCGGATATTCCGTGGATGCAGTGTCTCCGTGGCTGCTCGCGCGGCCCACGCGCATCGGCACCGTCACATTCTTTGGCGAGATTGCCCTCATGATCTGGCTCCTTGTCCTTGCCGCGCGAGGTCATCGCGGCACCGCGCGCGGATAGCGGCTTCCTGTTCGACGCTTGCTGGGAAGCGTTGCGTGCGCCGCGTCACGAATGTGACACGCTGTCGTCTGCTATCTTTGTGAACATGGAATCCAGCGATCAGCGGCTGCCGACCATCTCGGATGTTGCGGCAAACGTCGAAGTCCCTGCGACCCCAACTGCGACGAGCGAGCGGGTCGAGGTCCTGGACGTGCTGCGCGGCCTTGCGCTCTATGGCGTACTGCTTGCCAATGCAGTGTGGGGATACAGCGGAGGGATGTTTGCCCCGCGCCCGGCCCCGCCTGTGCAACGGGACACCATCGATCAGGCGTTCCTGCTGCTGCTCGAGGCGCTGTGCAGCGGAAAAGCCATGTATCTGTTGACCACTCTGTTTGGCCTGGGGTTCGCACTGCAGCTCCGACGCGCCGATTCAGGCGGGCGCAGCGTGGTTCCACTCCACCTGCGCAGGATGGCGGCGCTTGCGTTTTTGGGACTAAGCCATGTGCTGCTTTTGTGGTGGGGCGACATCCTGTGGGGATATGCAGTCGCGGGCGTTTGGCTGGTCCTTTTTCGTCGAGTGCGGGGCACAAAGCTACTTCTGTGGGGGTTCGGGTTGGCGCTCCTTCCGCAGTTTGTGGCGTCGTTGCCCCCGATCCACAAGTGGCTGGCGCCCATCCAGACAAGGACCGTCGACCTTGTGGCGTTCCGCGCGGAGGTGTGGGCGGCGATCAACAGCCATGATCGGCGCATGCTTCCTTTCGTGCACGCCAAGCAGGCTTACCTCTTCGTTGGCCACTTCTGGGTCGCGTATTTTCCGGGGCTTCTTGGCCGCTTTCTGATTGGGTACTGGGCTGGCTCAACCATGATCTTTTCACAAATCACCGAGCGGCTTCCTTTCTTTCGCAGGCTCGCAGCCTGGGGACTCTCCCTTGGAATCGCCGCGTCAGGATTCGTGTCCGCCGTCCATTTCTATGCTCGGAGCAGTCCAGTCCTTTCGGAAGCGTTCATGTGTGCGATCTCCCTTGTCTATGAACTGAGCGTGATTCTGCTCGGCTGCGGATACGGCGCGGCGGTGGTTCTGCTTGTGCAGCGCGCCACGTTTCACCGCGTCCTCCGGCTCATTGCTCCCGTCGGTCAAATGGCCCTTACGACCTATATTGGACAGAGCCTCATCTGCACATTGCTTTTCTATGGCTGGGGATTCGGACTTGCCCCCCGCGTACAAGCCGCACGGGTGTTTTCGATCACGCTCGGTGTCTTTCTGCTCCAGGTGTTGCTCGCGCACGCTTGGTTGTCGTTTTTCCGGTTCGGACCGATGGAGTGGCTGTGGCGGTCGTTGACCTATGGCCGCCTGCAGCCGATGCGACGCGACTAGCCTGTGGCAACCAACACGCGCTGGGCGTTGGGAGGGCAGGGCGCCGCGCCGTCTTATGACGTGTTAGACTCACGATTGTGAATCTGGAGGGAATCCGTCAGGCGCTCGCGGCCAAGTGTCACTCGCCGGAAGGATTTCGTCTCTGGCTCGATCAGCTGGCGCCGGACGAGAGGGACGGTGCCCTCGACTGTCTGCTTGGAATCGACCCGATTGTCGCCGACGCACCGAGCTTGCCTGTGGGGTGTGTGCCGTACCTTCCTGCGCCTGTGTCCGCGATGCTCCGCTTGGTCGAGCTGGCACCGGTGACGGCAAGCTCGACTTTCATCGACATTGGCTGCGGGGCAGGGCGGGCCATGGCGCTGGTTCATCTGCTGACGGGTGCCAGGTGCTCGGGAATCGATGTGCAGTCTCACCTCGTCCGTTTGGGGAATGCCGTGATGACGACGCTTGGACTCGATGGAGTCTCTCTGCGGGAGGTGGATGCGTGTGAACCCGGGGCCTTGCCGCCAGGCGACGTCTACTTCATGTACTGTCCATTCAATGCGGAGCGGGCGAAGCGAGTGCTGGCCGCGCTTGAGCAGGTGGCTGCGGCGCGTCCCATTGTCATCGGGTGTTTGCAGATGAACCTGCCTGCGTGCTCGTGGCTTGATGCCGACGTGACCACGGTGGTGGACCTGGCGCTGTATCGCAGTCGGGTCTGATCTCGTCCGTCGGTGTGGATGTCGCCAGGAGGCAACGGTGAAGTAAATGCTTTACTATTGAGTGCGGCCCTCTATACTAAAGGGAATGCTTCACCAATCGAACTTGGACCAAGTCTTTCATGCGCTGTCCGACAAGACGCGGCGCGCCGTGGTCGAGCGACTCATGACCGGGCCTGCCTCCGTGAGTGAGCTTGCGTCGCCGTTTGCGATGTCCCTGGCGGCCATCGGTCAGCACGTCCAGCTCCTCGAAGCTTGTGGCTTGGTGCGCACCGCCAAAGTGGGTCGTGTTCGGACTGTGGAAGTGGTGCCGGAGACGTTGCGCAGCGCCGAGTCTTGGTTCGAGTCTCATCGCCAGCGGTGGGAGCAGCGTCTCGACAGACTGGGCGCCGTGGTCTGCGACGATGAGAGCGAGTCCTCCCTTTTTCCGTTACCCGTGCACCGAATTCCCAAGAACAAGAGCAAGAAAAGGAACAAGCCATGAGTCTTCCCACCGTGATTCACAAGAGTTTCGTCATCGAGCGCATCTATCCAGCGACAGTTGAGCGCGTGTTTCGCGCGTTTTCTGACCCAGTCAGGAAGCGTCGTTGGTTTGCCGAGAGTGAGGACTGTGTCGTCGATAGCTACGACTTGGACTTCCGCGTGGGAGGCTTTGAGCGGACACGGTTTCGCTTTGGAACAGGGCCGGACATGACCAATGACTGTGTCTTCCTTGACATTGCTCCCGCGCAGCGAATTGTGTTCGCGTACGCGATGACCATCAGCGGCGCGCCGATGTCGTCCTCCTTGGGTTGCATGGAGTTCTCCACGGTCGCAACGGGGACGTTGCTTGTGTTCACCGAGCACACCGCTTATGTCGATGGCAACGACGGATCGGCAGCGCGTCGAGAGGGCACCATAGGTCTCCTCGAAGTGCTCGCGCGCGAGCTGGCCGACCACGCTTGATCACGCCGCTCTTCCTGTACAAGTCCATGCACGTTCTGCGACCCCAACCTACTTGGAATCGATGCGTGCGACGGGATCCCAGCCGGGCTGACGTGAGGCGTCCAGACTGGCCCGACACCGCTCGCGATAAAATTCGGCAATCCGATCTCCGGGGAAACGGACCAGGCAGCGCTCGAAGGCCCGCGCCGCCCGTTCCACATCTCTGTCAAACCAGGCGGCCACTCCTTCATCGAAGTCGCTCTTGACCGATTCCTTGGCCTGGCGCACGTCCACGGGGTCACCGTCAAGAACTTCGTATAGGTCCACCGGAAGGCTCTTGCCCTTGACCCTGACCCTGTCTACCCAGCGGATGTGGAAGCCTGCGTCCGGCCCGAGCGCTTGGTACGTCGTACCGGTGATCAACATCGCTGCACAGTACCTTGAAGTGAGTCCCTCGATCCGGGATGCCAGGTTGACGGTGTCACCGATCACCGTTCCATCGATGCGATCCTGCCCGCCTACCATTCCGAGCATGAGCGAGCCCGTGTTGACTCCCACTCCGATATGAATTGGTGCCCGACCCTGCGTGCGTCGCTCTTCATTGAAGGACTGCAGAAGCTGAAGCATGTCGATTCCGGCGCGCACCGCGTCCGTCGCAGAGAGCGGAAAGAGCGCCATGATGGCGTCCCCAATGTACTTGTCGATGAAGCCCTGGTTCCTCGCGATCGCCGGCACCATCCTGCGCAGGTAATCGTTGATAAACAGGAAGTTTTCATCAGGGGTCATCTGCTCCGACAGCGTTGTGAAGGAACGGATGTCCGAAAACAGCACCGACATCTCGAGCTGTGCATTGTTTCCAAGCTGCACTGCAACGATCGATTCCTTGTCGAGAAGTCGCAGAAACTCAACCGGTACAAAGCGATGGAGCGCGCGATTGATTCGGGTGAGCTCCTCTGAAAGCCGCTCGACGGAAGAGAACGCATTGGCAAAGCGCAACGAGAGCATGAAGGACTGGACGAAGATGAAGATGAAGAGGCCCGCCGGAAAGATGAAGGGAAGGTTCACGATCTCATTGGCGGACATGACATCCAGAACGAATGCCAGCAAGATGACCAACAGGCCACCGAGGAACAGAGCCGAGCTTTCCTCCTTGCGAAGGATGCCTCGGACGACACGGTGCGCGGCGACCAGAAAGACGAGCAGCGCGATCAGCTGGAAGGGCTGAATCAGACGCGTAAAGAGCGGTGGGGCCGAGATCAGACAGGTGGCAGCCCAGACCAAGCCCGCGATCTGAAAGGACTTTGGTAGCCAGGCCGGTTTTACGTCGAAGAGCGCATCGGTAAACCAGATGAAGACAGGCATCCCCAGGTAGACGGTCAGATATTCCATCCGGGACAGTACCGTCCAGTCGAGAGCGGGCAGGACGTCGAGAACGAGCCGCTCTCCAGTCAGCACAGTACGAAACGAAACGATCAGACAGAGGATGCCAAAGTACAGGTTGCCGGGATCGCGCCGTCGGATGGCGTAAAGTCCCAGATGGTAGAGCCCCATGATGCACAGAGCGCCGGCGAGGAACATTTCAAAGGAAATCAAGCCCTCTCGGACTTTTCGAACCCGGGACTCCTCTCCGAACAGGAACTGGCTCCAAAGCCCTCCGTTTCGGTGCAGATAGTTCGAAACTTGAACGACAATCTCTAGCTCCCGAGAGGTCGGCGAGAAGGTTCCAAATCGGGTGTGGTAGGCTGCTCGATAGTCCTCCGGTGTGGTTGCCACCTTTCCGACCGTCAATACCGGCGCGCCATTTACCCACATCTTGTAGGCCGTCGATTGATCCCGGGCGCGAATGGCCAGCACGGGCGGCTCGCCGATCCCGGATGTGGTTCCTGTGCTGTCCCGGATCGCCATGGACTCCGGGAGCCGCACCCGCAGACGAAACGTTGCATAGCCGTACGGGGAGACCCGAGCCGACGCCGGTTCCTGAAGATTCCAGCTCCCCGGCAGCGTCATGAAGCGTGGGGATGGCACCGCTGCCCCGCGGTGGAAGTCTCCCGGCTCAAGCAGCTGGCCCCAGTAGAATTCCCACTGACCGGCGAGGGGAACCGGACCCGCGGCTGGCGTCCACCGAGTCAGATCGAGTATTCCAACATGGGCCAGCGGTGGTGATGGCTCGCCGCGCGCTACGCCCAGCACCGTCAGCAGCAGCCACGTCACGACAACGCTGCAATTGAGCCCCCAGCTGTTCCGCCATCGCTTCCGCATAACCCCTCGATTATCAGCCGGTGCGGAGAGGAAGTCCAAGCACGGTTGCAACACCCTGGTCCAGGGGCAGATCTGGGCCCGCAAGGTCCAGGCAGTGGGGTGGTGGTCCAAGGCGGTATTTGCCGTCAAGGGGAGGACAAGATTGGGCCCACGCGCAAAAAGGAACTGTGTGGCGTCTCCGACTGTGATATGTACATCAGGTCGTTTTCACGCCTGTTTAATATGAGGAGTTTGAAATGCGTCTTATTGCTGCCATCTTGGGTTCGTCGGTTGGCTTGATGGGCTGCGGAGGTGAGATCTCCAGCGCGGAGGAGGCGGAATCAGACCGAGTGTCTTCGCAGTTTGCACAGCTGCGCCCTTCGTCGATTCCTACTGCTGTGCCGATGAATCCGTGTGCAGATCCTGACCGCACCGGAGTCAAGGTGATTCCCCCAACGAGTGGCGTGTACCACGGCGTGCATCTTGGCCTGCCTGACGATGTGCCGATCACAGATGAAGTGATCAGCGACTTTGAGAAGCTCGCAGGAAAGAAACTCGCGCTGGTCTACTTTGACAATCCGTGGGGGAAAGACGGCAAGCTGGATCTTCGATTCCCGACTGCTACGGTTCAGACCGTGTGGAACCACGGAGCCGTTCCGTTTGTGCGGCTGATGCCGTGGACTGCGCGGATTGAGGATCGGGCCGATTCGGTCGTCAGCCTCAAGAAGTTCGTCGATACCACGCAGTACGATTCCGCAGTCAAAGACTGGTTGCTGGCCGCCAAAGCCACCAAAATTCCGATCCTTGTCCAGTTCGGAGTCGAGGTAAATGGCAAGTGGTTTCCGTGGAACGGTTACTGGAACGGGCGTGGCACAAAAACCTGGCGCGATCCGAGCTGGCCCGACGGACCGGAAGCGTATCGGCTGTCGTACCAGAAGCTCATCGACATGGCGCGCGACAACGGAGTGTGGAACATTACCTGGGCATTCCATGTGTCGCACTGGCCCATTCCGTCTGAATCGAGTGCGTCATGGAATCAGATGAAGTACTACTATCCAGGTGATAGCTACATCGACTGGATCGGTCTCAGCTGTTACGGAGAGATGCAGCCGTTTGGGAGTCCCACGGAGTGGCACCCTTTGTCAGAGATACTTGGGGAAGGGAACCCGCAGCTGAGCGGAGGACGCAGTCCTTACAAGGCAGTGGTTGCGCTCTCTGCATCGACCACCAAGCCGCTTGCGCTGTTTGAGACTGCGGTGGTCGAAGATCCCAAAGCCGGAGACAAGGCGGCTTGGATTGGCGAGACGTACCAGAGCATCATGAGTCCGCAGTTTGCTCGGCTGCGTTCCGTCAACTGGTGGAATGAGCGATGGGACAACGACCCACCAATGGGTCCGTCTGATATGCGGATCAACTCATCTGCCGCGTCGCAAGCTGGCTACCGTACTGCCGTATCGCCAAGTACGATCGTTTCGACACCCAGCTTTGCTTGCAGAAAGACTGCCCTGCCATAGCGGAATGGGCGCGCACAACCTACGGGACTGGGAGATCGCGCTGGCACATTCCGGGGCCGTCTGCGCATGAACCGTTCACGCACGCCTTTCCCACAGGGCAGTCCTTCTCCGCTGAACATACGATGTCTACACAGCCACTGGTTTTTGCGTGCACGGGAGCCATCACATGTGCGGCCACCGCGTCGCAGCGCTGGTGACTGGGACAGGTGAAACCCTCATCGCAGGGAATCGGCTCGCACGCTTTCTGTGCGTTGCAGCGGAAGCCCTGGTTGCAGCTCGTTGCGGTACAGGCAGGACGGCACTCCGAGCCGATGCCATCGGGACTGCATGTATCGCTTGTGGCGTGGCACACGGCACCCGGACAACCTGTGTTATCGGCGCAGTGTTCCTGCGGTGGAATTCCGCAGCGGGAGCGATCATTTGGACCAGCGCAGTAGTAGCCAGAGGCACAGCTGCTGTGGCGCAAACAGCCGGTCATTGGCGTGAATCCACCGTCGCAACTTTGGAGGGCGAGGAGCCATCCAAGTCCGGCGATCAGAAAGCCCAATCGTTTCGTTCGTTGTACACGCATCATCGGCCTTTGGGACTCGTTTCGGAATCGCTGGTGGCTACGGTTCTTTTTGCAGAATCGTTCCGTACGATCCCACCGTCCACAGCCGGTCTCCCGTCCCGGTCATGGCGGCCAGCGGACTGTATGTACCCGTGATTTCGGGTTTCCAGGTGGTTCCGTTCCAGTACATCACGCCGCCGCTTGTGAACGATGCCCAGACGTTTCTTTGGTCCTTCACCCACAGCCCAGAGATCGACGCTGGTGAACTCAGCGAGACATCGGCCAACACACTGCCATCCCAGCGCAGCAGAGCACCGCTGTCTCCTCCGACCCACACGTTTTTTGCATCGCTGCCGCGCACTGCGTAGTAGCCGAAGCCTGGCGACGTCCCACTCCGCAGCCGATTCCACGTTGTGCCGTCAAAGTGCAACACCGTACCCGGCCTGCCGACCGCCCAGACATCGTTTGGCGCAGCCGCCCAGACGCTCCACAACTCGCCGGTGGTCCCGCTGGAATGAGGCATCCAACTTGAGCCATTCCAAGCGACAATGGTGCCCCCGCTGCCGACGGCCCACAGGTTGTTTGGGTCACGGCCAAAGATGCCGAGCAAGTTGACGGAGCGTCCAGTCGGCTGCTGGGTCCACGTGCTCCCATTCCACTTGAGAACCAGTCCTCCCGACCCAACCACCCAGACGTTGCTGGCATCGATTCCGAACACACCGTAGAGCCACTCGCTGCGTCCCAGTGGCTGTACTGTCCAGGCAGTGCCATCCCACTTGAGCACTGTCCCTTTTCCACCCACCGCCCAGGCCTGTTTGCTGTCACTGGCCCATACACCAAGGATATGTTCACGGCTGCTACTCGACGGAGGATCCCAAGCCGTGCCATTCCAGCGGAGCGTTACCCCCGACGTTCCCATGGCCCAAAGGTCGGTGCCACCACCCCACATGGTCAGCAGCGACTCGTCTGTTCCTGCGCTCTGCTTCGCCCATGTGGTTCCGTTCCATTTGAGCACGGTTCCCTTGCTTCCCACTGCCCAGGCGTTGCTTGCGTCTTGTGCAAAGCCTCCGAACAGAGACTCACTGCTACCCGTACTGTGGACCGTCCACTTGCTGCCATCCCAGCGGCTCGGTGCTCCGCCACCACCGACGGCCCAGACGTTGTTGCGATCGGTGCCAAAGATGCGTGCCACGCCAGACGGAACGCTGGTCTCTTTCGCCCAGTCGCGGCCATTCCCTCGGTACACTTCTCCGCTGTCCCCAGCCGTCCACAGGTTTTTCGCATCGCTGCCCCAGATCGACTTGAGCGTCGTGGTTGTGCCGATGCTTGCTTTGGTCCAGGTGCTGCCATCAAAGTGCAGAATTGTCCCCGTATCACCAACGGCCCAGACATCGTTGGAATCGCTCGCCCAGACGGCATACAGGTTGGTGTTGGTGCCGGTACGCTGGGCAGTCCAAGTGACTCCGTTCCATTTCAGAACTACGCCATCGGCACCGACGGCCCACGCGTTTCTGACATCGATTCCCCAGACTCCGAACAGGGGTCTTTCCACGAGTCTGGTCTGACCCGACCATGTCTTTCCATTCCAATGGATGAGCGTTCCGGCCTCGCCAACTGCAAAAGCGTAGTCCGAGCGGAGCGCCCAGGAAGACCAGATCGAGTTGCCCTGTGGGAGAGGATTGGCGAAACACCAGCCATCGACGCTGCACACGCCTCTTTGGGGAATCCTTCCCATGTCGAAAGGACCACCAAGATCCGCAGGACCCGCTTGGTCTTTGCTGGGTCCATCTAGTGGATCGGAAACTCCCAGGTCGAGATCCAGGCAGTTCGTGTCTTTCTCACAGGGGGAACCGCTCGGCGTCGGACAACCGGAAAGGAAAAATACCGTGAGGGGCGCGATAACAAAGGACGAAGGAATTTGCATGGGAGAAGGTCGGTACCGTAGCCCTATGTTGTTCGCAAAGACAAGTCCCTGGCTCACTCGCTTGAATGGCATCACGGCTCTGCTTTTTGCAGAGGCACCCGCGCTGCTGACTCAGTTTTCTGACAGGAGAGCGCGGCAAGTAGCGAGAATGAAACACGTGGTGACTGGCACCGCGATTGCTCTTCCTTCTGTGCATGCGAACACGAACTCTGCTGCTGTGTCTGCTGCTCGGGCTGTCGTCGTGCAAAGGTGATGAGTGCGGAGGCTGTGCCTTGCGCTACTGCGACGAGCCGCCGAGCCATTGCGACTGTGGCTGCATGGATGGTGCTGTGGTGAGCGGTGCGACCTGCAAGGGCGGCTGCTTTGTCCGACCGAAGACGAACATCGACTGCAGTCAGGTAGGCTGTGCTGCTCCGCCGCTGTGCTCGACGGGCTGCACCGCGGCCTGTGGTTGTTGTAACTGCGCAGCGGGAACGATGAGCAACGGCTTGCGGTGCCAGAACGGCTGCTATGTCCCGATCGACATGTAGTCACCATCCGTGTTGAGCGGTCGGCAGAGGGCACTCCCATAGACCAACCAGCTGTCGAAGAATGCAAAGCAGGCGTATGATGACAAGCTGGTCGTTTGAGGTCAGCAGGTGAGCCTCTGCGGCCATAGGGAGATGTCCGCATGTGGCAAGAGTACGAGCCATTCGTCTCGATTGGGGTCGCGCTCGCGGCGGGTTTGCTGATCGGTTTTGAGAGAGAGCAGTCGCAGCCCGCGGACGCACCAGCGATAGGTTTCCTTGGGGGCGCACGAACGTTCCCTCTGTTTGCGCTGGTCGGCGCGTTGTCCGTGCTCCTTGGACATGGAAGCTGGCTGTTCTTTCCGCTGGTGTCGTTTCTGGGAATGCTCGGACTCGTCACGATTTCCTACGCGGACGACGTCCGAAAGGAGCGCGACCGTGGGCTGACGACTGAAGCCGCGCTCCTTATCACGTTCCTACTCGGAGCTCTCTCTGCCACGCGAAATCTGATCGTTCCTGAGGGTCGGCGCGTAATTGTCGTGCTGGGTTGCGCGGTGGTTGTGACACTCCTTTTGTCATCAAAGCCACGACTTCAGCAGCTCGTGCGAGTGGTGTCCCGCGATGATCTGTACGCAACGCTGAAGTTCTTGATCATTGCTGTGCTCATCCTTCCGCTCTTGCCCAACCAGACGTTTGGCCCACTGCAGGTTCTCAATCCGTGGAACATCGGTCTCATGGTCGCGCTCATTGCTGGGGTAAGTTTCGTCGGCTACGTCGCGATTCGAATCCTGGGTCCGGGACGCGGCCTTGCGGTGACCGCGATTGTCGGTGGTCTTGTTTCATCGACAGCAGTGACCATGGCGTCCGCAGGTCGAGCCAAACGTGAACCCGAGCTTGTGACGCCCGCAGCGCTGGCGATTCTGCTTGCATCCACGATCATGACGCTCCGCGTTCTGTTTGAGGTCGCAGTGGTTCATCGCCCACTGGTGGCTCCTCTCCTTCTTCCGATCGGGGCCATGTTCTTGGTTGGCGCTGCGGCGAGTGGACTGCTCTACCGGCGATCGAGCATTCAGCAGGTCGCCTTTTCCTCGGAGGAAGTGAAGTTCAACAATCCGTTTGAGCTGGGCTCTGCGGTCAAAAGCGGTCTGCTGTTTGCTCTGATCCTTCTTGGTGCAAAGGCTGCGCAGCTCTACGCTGGCACAAAAGGAATGTACCTTGCGGCTGTGTTTGCAGGGACCACTGACGTCGATGCCATCACCCTTTCCACTGCAAACCTGGCGCACCATGGACTCCCACGGCAAGTTGCAACAACCACGATCGTGATCGGCGCCATGTCGAACACACTGGTGAAGGGAATTATGGCCGTGGCAATTGGCGGTGTTTCCCTTGCACGTCCCGTGCTGGGATCGTTTGTTGCCATGATCGTCGCTGCCGGACTTGCGCTGGGAATCGGCTGGATGCACTAGCAGAGGGCCAACCCTGCGCGGCTGTGATATGTTGAAACATGGCCGACCAGTCTGCTGCTACCGTGGATTCCCTCGCGGCATCGCTGCGCAGCTTTGTCTCTGCTCATCGTGGCGAGAAGCCCTATCAGTGGCGCTTGCCATACGGGGATCTCGTCCTTCTCGATCGCTTCGGACCACTTGCTTCCGAGGCCGCAGCGGCCATCATCGAGCTGGGCCGTTTCGTCGCCAAAGCCGACTATCGGGCACCAGGTCGTCGCGCTGAAGCGCTCGAGCGCGTGCTCGCGACGCTGAAGACGGTGCGGGCCAGCGCAGAGCTGGTCGTCCCGTTTGTGATCGAGCTGCTCTCTGGTCCTCCACCGGAATCCGCTTCGCACGAGACAGCAGACGCGGACGTGGAACGTGCATGCTTCGACTGTCTTTCCTCCTTCGGAAAAGATGATCCGTCGGTGGTGGCGGTTCTCTCCAAGTGGTCCTCCGCTCCCGGGCCCTTTCGGGACCGGGCAAAGAGCATCCTGAGAAGCTGGGGACTCCTAGCGGGACCACCACCTCCGGTGTTCACTCCGCCACCCCCGCTGACGCTGGAACAGAAGGAAGCAAAGGTGCGCGAGTGCATCGAAACAATCCGTCGATTCATCGACCGCCACGGGACGGAGCTGCCCCCATCGGCCGCATTGCCATCGGCGACGCTTGAGGAACTGGGGCGGCTGGGCTCTGTCGCAGCGCCAGCGCAGTCGACGCTGGCAGAGCTAGCGAACATGACCAGCCATTACAGCATCCAGGTCCGCAGCAGTGGTGGCAATGCGTACGCTGGACAAGATCTGCTGGCGCTCGCTCTGGTTGTGCGCGCGTTGGGCGAAATCGGTGCAAATCCTTTTCGCGTCATCCCGTGGCTCCCAAGTCGGATTGACTCGATTCGCGCCTCGATGGCAAGCGCTCCGCCGCTCGAGTTCTGGTCCACAGACGACAAATACGATCGGGAGGAGAGCCTCCGCTCCGCCATGCAGCTCCTTGTGGACGAGACGGATCGCGCTGCGAGAGGGCGCGCATCAAGCTCGGTCTGTTGATCCGTTTTTCGGACTCCCTGCCAGCGACGCAGAGATGCGTTCTGTGGTGGAAAGCAGCTGGGCGGACCACCAGCGAACGTCATCGGTCACCGTGTCACCCGAGTCTTCTCGTTTGCCCCAACCTGCGCGATGCACCTGCGTGCGGAGTCATTGCGCCCTTAACTGCTTCAGCTTCTCCACGGCATTTGCGTTGTTTTGGTCTAGCTTCAGGGACCTATCGTAGTTCTCAATCGCAAGCGCTTTGTCACCATTGAGCATATATGCCTCGCCCAGGCTGTCATACGCATTTGCGGATTCTGGATAGAATTCCACGTTTAATTGAAATACCTTGATTGCTTCTTTGTGTTTTTTCTGGCCGAGAAGATTATAACCGAGTTCGTTCAGTTCTTTTTCCTGGAAATCATAGGCAGCAGGCTGGTTTTTTCGCAAATAGTGATACTTATCGCTCGCAGCCGTTGCGCCTTCGGCCATGATGATTGAATACAGCGTCACCGCAATGCTGGGCTTGAAGATGATCGGCTCAGGCTTGCGACCCAAAGCAACGTCAAGCGCCGCGGTCGTAAGTTCGGCGAGGGGCGCTCGGTCAAAGTTGCTCATCATCACCACGGCGATGGATCGCTCGGGGATCATCACCAGATTGCTGACAAAGCCTGTGTCCCCGCCCGAATGAGAGATGGTCCCGTACTCTCTGTGTTTTCCCAGGAACCAGCTTATCCCGATATGTTTCCATGGCTCACCGGCGGGCTTCCACATCACGTCGTAGGTAGAATCCTTCAAGATTCGCTTGCCGTCAAAAATTCCCCGATTTAGGTTCGCCATGGCCCAGTTTGTCATGTCGATTACGTTTGAATATAGCGTCGAACTGGGAGCGTGCATTCGGTTGTATGGAAAGACCTTGCTCACCGTCGGTTGGTAAGAAGCACCAATCACGTGCGGGGTTGCGAGCAGCGAGGGGTCCGCCTGCTTCACTAGCAATGTGCTGCTTTTCATTCCAATCGGGTCAAGGATATTCCTCTTCACATAATCTTCGAAGCTCATCCCGGAGACTTTTGCGATCAAATCGCCGAGGACTTCATACGCTATGTTGCTATATTTGAAATTGGTTCCAGGTGCTGAAAGTAGAGACTTATTTGTCAAATTGCGCACGTAGCGTTCAAGCGCGCCGTCGTCATATTGCGGTTTATCCCATTCGTAGTCATGAACGTCAGGCATGCCGGAAATGTGACTGAGCATCTGACAAACTTTGATGGTGGAATAGCGCTCGTCATTCATACGGAAATAAGACAGGTATTTGACGATGGGAGCTTCCAGGTCAACCTTTCCATTTTCGACGAGTTGCATGACGGCCGTGGCAACGAATGGTTTGGTCACCGAGGCCATGTGGAAGAGTGTTCGGGGCGTGATTTTGTCGTTCTTGTTTTGCAGATTTTTGACGCCGAAGCCAGCTGCATAGACCACTTTCTGGTTTTGAACGATGGCAATCGCAAAGCCGGGAATGTGCCGCGCCTTCATCGCCTGCTCAACGATCGGTTGAAGCTCGGTCTGGAAACGATCCTGGCTATTCTGCGCACGCGTCGGCGTGGAAAAGATGGAGACCGCCAGGGCCGGAAGAATGGAGTACAGAGTTCCTTGCATTCGCTTTTTCATATCTATTCTCCAAGTTCCAGATGTCG
>CAYTGC010000083.1:0-19264 GCA_964437195.1 uncultured Myxococcales bacterium
CGAGCAGAATCGCTTCATCGATGTCCTTGTTCCTTAAAAAGATGTTGGCGGGCTTGAAACGTCGTCCTGTGGCTCTGTCGAGAAAACGACGCCCAAGCTTCGCATTGGGAAGTATGCGGGAACACGTCCGCTGGCGTGGTCGTCACCAAACCGGTGCCCATGTAGGAGTGACTACGAACATCTGCTGGAGAAAGAGAAAAGGAATCGCTTGGTGACAGCCTATGCCTTCTTGTGTCCGGTCAGAAGATACGTCTGCATAGGGCCGATTCCTTTGATCGGAATGCTTCCGCGCGCCGTGAACTCATAGCGATCTTTGAGGAGCTGATAGGTCGACTCAGCGCAGTGAATCGCGTCGGGAATGCCGTGCATTTCCATTCGGCTCGCGATGTTCACCGTGTCACCCCACAGATCGTAGGCAAACTTGCGGACCCCAATCACTCCAGCGATGACTGAGCCGCTGTTGATGCCGATTCGAAACTGAAGATTCTCTCCTCGCTCGGTTCGGATCTGGGACAACTCGTCGATGGCAGCGAGCGCAAAATCTGCCATCGCTTGGGCATGATCGGGTCGGGCCAGTGGGAGTCCCGAGACCACCATGTACGCGTCGCCAATGGTCTTGATCTTCTCAAGACCATGGTGTTCGGCAATCAGATCAAGGGATGAAAAAATCCGATTGAGCAGACGGACGAGCTCAATCGCGGGCAGCCGGGCAGAGAGCTGGGAAAATCCCACCAGATCCGCAAAGAGGACAGTTGCCGTCGGAAAACTGTCTGCAATGACGTCAGGATTTAGCTTAAGACGTTCCGCGATTGGCTTGGGCAGTACGTTAAGCAGCAGCGTTTCCGCGAGCTGTCGTTCGCGATCCAGCGCCTTTGCGGACCGGCGGAGCTTGAGGATGACGAGCGCAGCAGAGAGGGCGACCAGGAGGATTCCGAGCAGTGCGCCCGAGATCCGATAGGAATCGGACAGGCGAATCGCTGCCTGTACGTGCGATTCATAGAGCCGCCGGGCCGCGTCTCCGCGATCGCGGGTCGGGAAGGCCAACACGCTGCGGACGGAGGCATCGATGCGATGCTGTCTATCGACGATGATTCGAGCATGCGCAATGATAAGTCGCAGCGACTCCTGTTGTTCTGGCCCAAGCGAACTCCTTCGCTCCTCCAGTACGCCAAGGCGTCGTTCGATCTGCGGAACGTACATCGGCAGTGGCTGAAGTGAGAAGAGCGAAACCTGCCGAAGGAGTGATTCAACCTGTGGGCCAAGTGGTTCCAGCGGGCTTTCGGCAGGCATGGACTGCTGCTTGGGGTCTTTCTTTTTCTTCTTGGGTTTGGGCGGATTCGGTTCAGAAGCGGGGGAATTTGTCGACGGAGAACTGGACTCTCCTGCCGCGTCGACAAATGTTCGCACGGCGATTGGGAAGTAGTTCTGGGAATTGCGAAGAACCGCTGCCTCTGACTTGAAGCGCTCGATCTGTAGTTCCTTCTTGGCGAGTACGTCACCAAACTCCTCGACAGCTTTCCGGACAGCCTCCTGCCCAGATGTCGAAAGGAACGGGGCTCGCAGCTTTCCTGTCGTCAAATACTTGGCAACCAGGCGCAGTGACTTGTCGATGCGTACCAGTGGGTCTTGATTCGGCAGCAGACCCGCACTGGAGCGGAGAACCGTCTCATTTAGTAGCGAGTCGAGACTCTGCAAGCTGCGCAGCGCGCCAGCAAAGTCATCATGCAGCATCGGATCAACGGCATACCGACGAGAGGTCTGCAGTACGAAGACCATTGCAAGGCTGACCATGACGATCAGCAAGGCGATGAGTGAAGACAGCGGACTCCACATCTGCCCAAGGAAGCTCTGGGTTGGCGCGTGATCAGGCAGGCTCTCGGGCGGAGGAAGCGACCTACGGCGCTGCGACTCCGTAAGAGAACGGAGACTCTGGAGAAGGTCTGGATTGCGGTTCATTGCAGCCTCTTGCCCTGATACTCACCGGTGAGACTGCGAAGAAACGCAGCAATGCGGGCGACGTGCTCAGGTGGCAATGGCCGACCCAGTTGATACTTGGCCATCACCACGATCGCGGCTTCGATCGACGGCGCTGATCCATCGTGGAAGTAGGGTGCAGTGAGCGCCACGTTGCGAAGGGAAGGAACGCGGAATACGTACCGATCGGCTTCCTGTCCGGTGACATTCCAGCGTCCACGCTCCGCATCCGTTGTGGGCCCGCCACGATCGGCGAAGTAGTCGCGCATGACCCCGAACTTTTGGAACATGTTGGCGCCAACATTTATGCCCTGATGACAGCTCGTGCAGCCGTATTCCTTGAACAGCTCATACCCCGCTTTTTCTTCATCGCTGAGCACATTCCGATCGCCGCGCAGATACCGATCAAACGGAGCATTGGGCGTGATGAGTGAGCGCTGGTACGTCGCCACTGCATCACGGAAGTTTGCATCCGTGAGGCCATCTGAATAGACAGCAGCGAACGACTTGAGCCACAAGTTGTCCTGAGACAGTCGCTTGATGACTTCGGGAACCGAGCTTCCCATGAGTCCGGCCAGCGGTTTTCCGAGGTGATCTTCTAGCTCTGTAAAGGATCCGCTCCAGTTCAGCCGAAAGCTAAACGCAACGTTGAAGACCGTCGGTGTATTCAGCGCTGCCTGCTTGCCACCGGTTCCCTTCGAGTATCGCAGACCGTCCGTCCCGCCGCGATCGAGGGGGTGGCAGGTTACGCAAGAGGTCTGTCCGTCTGCGGACAAGATCGTTGAAGAGAAAAGTCGCTCACCGAGTGCAACTTTGCGTGGATCCAGATCGAGCGAAAACGGCAGAGGCTGGATGGGCTCGTCGCTGGCGGCCGACATCTGTATCAACTCTTGTGGAGCGGACGTCTTCGTCCGCGCCGCATCGTCCACGCAAGCCGAGAGCAGCAGCGCGATGGGACCCAACCATCGAACGAGGTCCAAACGGAACATAGCCGATTGTAACCCAAGACTGGACTAACGAACCAGATCGATGTCCTCGTTGTGGATTTCGCGAGTCACCGCCAGCGGGAAATCAGGAATCGAGGCCGGCTTGGCGGTCGTTGGCGTCTGTCTGCCATCCGTCAGCTCTTTGACTCGCTCGCTAACGTACAGGTCCAGCATGTTGATGGTGATGCGACCGGATTTCTGGAAATCAGCGCGACCGCTCAGTCCCTCGATGAGCGCCTTGGTGAACGCGCCATTGTTCCAGGCAACGGACTCCTGCGAGGACTGTCTGCCCGTCGAAGCGGCGAAGACCACGACACCGCTCTCCGCGCTGGCCAGCTCGCCGATGAACGCCGTAAGATCGGCAGGACCGCGCGTCTGAATGGCAGAGAACACCTTGCCGGAGTGACAAGAATCGAGAAACAGAATCACCTTTCCTGCGACCGCCGACAGCGTGTCGCGGATTTCAGATTCTGGAATCATGGTCCGTTTCATCGCACCCATGTCTGCGTCAAAAGGAAGGAAGTAGTACGCACCGGAACCGGGATCTGTCACGCCGTGACCCGCCAAGAAGAGAATCCCGATGTCTTTCGCTGTCGTTTGTCGCTGGAGCCATTCCAAGGCGTCCAGGATGTTGTTCTTGGTGGCCATTTGGTTGGTGAGGGTCTTTGCTTCAACATCTCGATAGAGACTGCGGCTCTGGGCCCGGAAGGCTGCGGCCACATCCGAGGCGTCCTTTGCCGCGAAGCGAAGCGCCAGCTCCTTCTGCTGGTATTCACTCACTCCGATCGTCAGAAGATAGAGCTTGGGCTGAAACTGGCCCACTTGTTCTTGCGACTTCGATGCTCCGTTCCAGCGGAGTCGGACGGTGGCTGGCTTGCTCTTCTGGGGACGAGTATCAACAAGCACAGACAGCACGATGTCATGCGGAGGAACCGGAACCTTCAAGCTGTGTGTTGTCTGTAAACCCGGCTGTTGCACTGCGGGCGGCGACAGACTGACTCCTCGGAGCGATGCAGCGGCTCGGCCATCCACCAGCGCTTTGATTCCCAGCAGCGTGCTTCCTTCTGGTACCTGAACGTGCAGCTGGAGATCGATCTCTGTGCTGGCAAAGAGGCCACCATCTAGTGGTGAGATTACCCTCGCTGAGTTGGCCTCGGTTGGAGCGAGCGGACCCTGCCTCTCTGCTCCTTCTGCGGCTCCCGAACTCGCGGCCATTGCCTTGCCTGCATCGGCTTTCGGTGTTGCGGTCACGGAGTTGGCAGACCCCGATGCGGAGGATGGATTTGTGTTGGCCGGTGTCGCAGCAGCTGGCGTTGTGCGGGTGCTCTGCATTATCGCTGTAGACTTCACCGGTCGTGGCTTGCGCTTACCTGCCAGCGCAGCGCGTGGGACATCCACAGAGCACAGCCCGGTGACCAGCAAGGTCGTCAACATACAGAGCGTGAATGACCACAGTGCTCTCATGGACAGGTACTCCGCTACAGACTGGAACAGTGCCGAACCACGGACATCGCTTGCAGCAGTGACCGCTTAGCGATGATGGAATGGGAAACACAGGACCGCGAGACCATCTGCTCCAAGGGGACCACGTAGGGATCCTCCGCGATCTCGCTCCTTTACTCCTTCGGGAGGCGGATCGCGTGTCTTGACACACGCACCATCACCCCGCTCCTGGAGGATTCGTTTGACCTCGGCTTCTTCCCGCTGAGCGGTGCTGACCAAGATGAACAGCGCTTCTTCTCCGGGATGATCATCGAGAGTAAACCACTGACCAGCGGACGGAATCTGAGCGGGCATCCCTGGCTCGGTCCGCGCGGTGGTTCCTGGCTGGCTAGGATAGATGAGATCAATGGGACCGCTGACACTGCGTTGACCTACGAAAAGAAATGCAGCCTTCGGCACCGCGACCCGGACAGAGAACACGGACTTGCTTGCAAGCGTAGATCCTGGCGCGACCTGTTGAAACGCGCTGGACTGTGATGCGGCGCTCTGAACGTCGACTGTAATTAACTCAGCTGGGTCGGAGTTTCCGGTGACAGGGAGTGTGACGTCCGGTCTCTTCTGGCCTTGGGTACAGCCGAGCCATGTGAAGCAGAGGAAGAGTGCTGTGCGCTGGTGCCATCTCATCACTTTTGAGTCTCCTTGTTCGTCAGAACTGGAATCCCCACGCTCATGATCCAGGCGGCGTCTGCGCGCAGCGAAATCCGAAATTGATCGCAATGCCAAGCGCCGACTTGCGGCTCCTGGTGGTTGATCGGGTTGCGAGCGATGACCACATCCAGCTTCCACCACGGACGACCCGCAGCGCGCTCTCATTGTCTGTTGTCTCTCGGGGATCTCGGCATGGGAGTGGGCACTCTGGATACTGCTCGCGGAATGCGTCCTCGACCCATTCCGCGACATTCCCGCCCAGGTCATAGATGCCCTCTGGCGTCATGTCTCCCCGCGTGCTCGCGACATCCTGCGGGCCTGCCCCAAGCTTGGCGCAAGCTTGGTCCACAGTGCGAGCCGAGATGCTCCGCTCGCAGCTTGGTTCATCAAAACCCCAGGGAAATCGACGCCCGTCTGTTCCACGCGCAGCAAACTCCCATTCCGCTTCGGTCGGGAGTCTCTTTCCTTGGGCCTGACAGAAGCGCTGCGCAGCCTGCCAGCTTAGCTGAGTCGCGGGTCTTCTGCGGAACTCTCGCGGAACAACAAATCGACGTTCTCGACGGTCGTAGGAAAAACCGGCGAATGGCTGATACATTGGATAGATGTCCGCGATGACCACCCCAGCAAGCTTCACATAGCGATCTTTTTCAAGCTCAATGTTGGGCTGCGAGTTGAGCCAATCGACGAACTCTTGGGTTGTCACTTCTCGACGATCCAATCGAAAAGGAGACAGCAGAACGGACCGCTGGGGAAGCTCTCTGTGTAGCGTCTGCCGCATCACATCATCGCAGCCTGGACCCAGCAACTTTTCGCACCAGAGCTGCGCGGAAGCCACCTCATCTTGGCTTGATCCCATCGTGTAGGGTCCACCAGTAAAATCGACCATTCCGCCCACCGGACGGAGGAAAACCGAGAGACCAATCGCGGTTCCAAGAAGAGCTGTGGCCAGCACGCCCCCACCGATTCGCATCATCTTGGCGCGTGCATCGGCGGAACCGTGGAGAGGACTCAGACTCCGTACCAACTCTTCCAGCGCGCCGCAGAGCTCTTCGCCAGACTTGAACCTCAGGTTGGGATCTCGCTGCAGGCAGCGATCGACAATCGCAGAGAAACCCGTAGGAAACTCTTTGGCAACGCTGGAAAGTGGAGCTGCGTCTCGTCCACAGATGGCCACTTCGAGTTCCCACAGATCCGTTGCGATGTGGGGGGGAACCCCTGCGCTTAGCTCGTAGAGAACCGCGCCGACACTGTAGATGTCGGTCTGCGGCGTTGGGGCGTGTCCCGCCCACGTCTCTGGTGCCATGTACAAAGGAGTCCCAACGCACGTGTCGGTGGTGGATGGATTCGTCGCGCGCAGCTCGAGTACTTTGGTGCGGGGAACACTGCCAGACTCGCCTTCTGGCGACGCTGGTGATCGAGCATCCAGAAACTTTGCTAGACCAAAATCAAGCAGCTTCACTTCGCGACCCGAGGTCAGCATGATGTTGGCAGGCTTGATATCGCGGTGGAGGACGCCTCGTTCGTGGGCGATGGCAAGACCCCGGGCCAGTCCGTTCGCAAGATGGAGTACTTCAGGAAAAGGGAGAGGCAGGTGGAGCTTGTCCAGACTCGTTCCTTCGATAAACTCCGACGCGATGAAGGGAACGCCGTTGACCTCACCCACGCGGTACACAGTTACGATGTTGGCGTGTGTGAGCCGCGCAATTGCGCGCGCTTCGTTTAGGAATCGGTGCCGCTGACGAGCTTCGAACCCCAGACCCTTGAGGAACTTCACTGCAACCGGACGCTGCAGCATCTCGTCTTCGCACAAAAAGACCTGTCCCATCGCTCCCTCTCCGAGAGAGCGTACGACCCGGAACTCATCAAATTGCTCGGGTGGGAACGCGGCGCTTTCAGACATCAGCACTCCGTACCCAACTGCAAATTGGACCTGCGGCTGGCGCTGCGCGCGCTCCTTCCTATCCGTCCGGCTGCCCGGTTGCCTGGGTGAAGGTGGCGCACGATTCGCATTCCCGCACATGTTATCGCGCTGCGTCGGAGAAAGTCAAACCGAAATCCTTGGCACCAGACATACTTGCTAGGGGGACTGCCCACAAGATACGCTAGCAGCACTGGGGGAATTTGTTGTGGTGTCCACATCGACGCCGATGCGCCTTGGGGCTTGTCCGAGCCGACAGACCAAACGGCGGCTTCCGCTGTGCTTGTTCGTGAGCGGAGTTCTGAGCGCACAGACGCTTTCACCCGCTCTGGCCGTCGCAGAGAGAGTCTCGTCCGTTCCGCAGGTGATCGAGTCGTCGCAGACCACCATTCCGCATGCTGCCGAACTTCGTCAAAAACATCTCGCCTCAGCGCAGCAAGCGCAGAGAGCGTCTCAATTTGACGAGGCGTCGCGCGGATATGCGATTGTCAATGCGATCTCTCCGCGTTCAGAGACGCTCTTTCTCTTCGCGAAGTGTTCGCAGCGGGCCGAGCATTTTGCAGAAGCACTGGTTGCGTTGCGCCGAGTCAAATCCGCAGATCTACAGCCTTCTGCAGCGGCTGATGTTTCCGCGATGGAGACGGACTTGCGCGGAGTTTTGGCGGATGCAGAGCCGAGCGAAACACAGCTTCTACGTGCGCATTTAGATGCCGGCAAGCGCGGCTTTCAGACCCAGGCATTTCTGCTCGCGCTTGAGTCGTTCGCTGTCGCATACGCGATCAAGCCGCTTCCACGACTCCTATTCAACATGGCGCAAGCGGCACGCCGGGCCAATCAATCCCAGCTCGCCTTGGTGCTCTATCGGAGGCTGATCATCGAGGAGCCGAACTCACCCGTTCGTACAGAGTCCCAAGGGTACGTGGCCGAGCTGGAGCAGCTGCTTGAACCAGTTCCCCTATACCGGCGGCCCCAGCTCTGGGGAATCGTTGGTGGAGGACTTGCAGCAGCAGCCCTTTCTATCGGTCTTGGTGTTGGCCTGACCCAGCGCGATCCGACAACGGATGGTGGGAATGTTCGCTTTCAGTTCCCAGCGCTGCGTGGAAAAAGTCAGCTGGGAATTCAGCCGCAATGAGTGATTCCTGTTTCGTAGCGAGTCGGGATCGGGGGACTGTTTTGGGCTTTGTCTGTCTGCTAGTCTTCGCCGTCTTCGGCGTTTTGGGCGTGCTTGGGTGCGGAGACTCCGGCTCACCGATCATCGTGACGATTTCACCTTTGCCCGCTGGTTCGTCGAAGATCAAGGCGATGGCCAGCCTCGGACAGACTGTTGCACCAGAGGCCTATTCCTTTTCTGTATCGAAAGACCAAGCGAGGCAGGATTTTACGTTCAGCTTTCATTCACCAACCGATCGAACAAGCCAGAGCCTGGTCATCGGATCGGTCGTCTCTGATGACCATGGTTGTACGCTCGCTGTGGGGGCCAGCGCTCCTTCTTCTGTCGTTGATACACTGAAAGGCATCGAGGTCAGACTGGTGATGCTGCCCGTTCCCGACTGCAGTGAAGATGTGCCACGCAGCTTGCTGGTGACGCCGCAGCTTTTATCAAGTGAGAATGGCAGTCTGGCCGATAAGAAGGCCACCGTGCGGGTACTGGGTTGGGGATTCCGTCCCGGAATAGGCGCTACCTTCGGTGGACTTGCAGCGACGGCTGTACGCTGGAAATCAGTCGTCGAGATCGAGGCGGACGTACCCTGGCAAAAAGGAACACCGCGTCCCCTGGGGCCGCTTGCGATCTCTGTACGAAATCCAGATGGAGCCTCTGATGAACGCGATGATTTGCTGCGGCGTGGTTTTTACGCCAGCCTTGGTCTGCAGAGAGTGTCTCCAGGTGGAACAGCGGCCTCTCCTGATGCGCTCGCCGACCTGAATCAAGATGGGAGAGTAGATCTTCTCAGCATTGACGCAGCCGGGAAGAGTGTTCTTGTGTATCTGGCCAAGGCCGACTCGACCTATCCAACCAGTCCGACCTACCGACTCACATTCACAGATGTACCCATTTCCGTCGCTGCAGTCGACGTACACGGGGATGGAAAACCTGATCTCATTGTCGGCATGATGGTAACAGGAGTTCCACCGAGTCGGACTCCGACAGTGGCTGTGCTTGTGAACATTGGAAACGGACTCGTGGCACCTACCTTCGCGAGCTATCTCATCGGCGCCGCACCAACCGAGATCATGGGCATCGACGTAAACCAAGACGGAAAACAGGACCTCGTGGTGAATACACGGGCCGATGCAATCAGCATCCTCCTAAACCAGGGCGGAGGCGTCTTTCCTCTGGCCGCGCAGAGCTATGCTGCGGGCGGTGCGATTCAATCCGTCCAAGTTGCAGATGTGAATGAGGATCGCCTGCCAGATCTCATCATCAACGCCAGAACCGGGGCCGATCCAGGCGGAAGCGTGAAGATCTTTTGGGCGCAAACTACCGGGGAGTTTTCCGCCACCCCGCTGAGCCCTTTCCTGGCCCGCCAAGCTGATTCCGTGCGTGTACTCGACCTAAACCACGACGGGAGACTGGATCTTGTGGCACTGCTTCCTGATTCTGCGTCTGTGCTCTTGAACCAAGGCCAGGGAGTCTTTCCGCCGCAGGCATTGACTGTTTCCTTTGGGGTTTCCACAACGACAGCGCTGGGTGTCTTTGCCGATGTGTTTGAAACCAATGAAGATGATCTTCCTGACCTCGTGTTCGACGCTGGCGATGGTACGCTCCGGGTGCTGAGAAATACCGGAAACGGATCCTTTTCTGATGCGGCAATCTCCTCACCAGCGGTTGTTGCGCAGAGTCTGATTCGCAGCGATTGGAATGGGGATGGCCGCAGCGATCTGCTTGCGGTGACCAGCTCGGGAGCGCTGTCGTTTCTCGTCAACCAGAACAACGGTTCCTTCGTGCAGTTTCCGAACAAACTGGGTAGCTTGATGGGAAGTGCCAGCCTGTACCCAGTCGATTTCGACAGCGATGGGAAACCAGATCTAATTGCCTACGGTGGCGGACAAACATACTTACTCCGTAACTTGTCACAGTGAAAGTAGATCGACCATGATGTCGGCTCTCCGCTTTGCGCGACACTGTCTTCTGTTGGTGATGTTGGTGACTGAGAGCTGTCAGCCAGGGGAGTCGAGTCTCATCTATCCCAAGGGAGCCGCTACGCCGCCTACTTCAGAGGCCCCTCGACCGTTCGGACTCGATTCTGTGGCACCACCGCTGGTGCCAACGACAGGGGGCGTGGCGGTCACGCTTGCGGGGTCGCGGTTTGAGCAGGGGATGACCATTCTGTTCGATGGAATCGAGAGTCCACTCAGCGTGGTTCGGAGCGACACTCAGGTGCAGGCCCTCACCCCTCCGCTTCTGGGCAAGCTGGGCAGAGTCTCCGTCACGATCCGCAGTCCCCGCGGCGATACAGTAAGCCGAAGCGATCTGCTGTCCTATTATGCAGAGACGATCAGTTTGGCAGAGCGTCATCAGCTGGGAACGGGGCCCGTGGCAGTGGCGGTGGGAGATCTGAACGGAGATGGTCTTCCTGATGCTGTGACTGCAAACATTGGCTCTCATGATGTGAGCGTGCTTCCGGGTCTTCGCGATGGCAGCTTCGGGCAAGCTGTGTCTTACGGGGTCGGACAGGATCCGCGTGCGCTCGCCATTGGAGACGTCAACCGGGATGACCGCCCTGATCTGGTGGTTGCCAATCTGGCAGACAAGACACTGAGCATCCTGCTTGCCACAGACAAAGGCCGATTCAGTCCGGCGGTTACCTTGGGCATTGCCGTCGATCCCAACGACCTGGCTCTGTTCGATTTCGACAAAGATGGTGCGCTGGACATCTTGACGGTGAACTCGACCCAGGGGGCGATATCCATTCAACCAGGAAACGGCGACGGCACCTTCAGGAGTCCAGTTTCCTATCCCGCTGGGTCTGGTCCGATCGTCGGTCGCTTGGTGGATATCAACAAGGACGGACAGATCGATGTGGTGGTTGGGAATCACTTTTCGAGAACCGTCTCGGTTCTCCTTGGGAGCAAGACGGGGTCATGGTCTGCCCCCATTTCGTCCTCGATGGCGAGCTTCGCCGGGCTGCTCGATTTGGTGGACGTCTAGTCTGTTTCATCTTTGACGCCACCGGGCCTACATGTACAGCCAATGGTGATGTCGGGAGGGGTGGGTTGGGTGTTCACGTAGGAATCAAGAATCCGTGATCGCCACGACATTATGTGACGGAATGCGGAATGACGCGATCGAGTAGGGCCCCACTCTCTGCGGGCTACCTTCCCATTCGTTCCAGACTGTTTGTGAAACGAAGGGCGCGGCGGGCGGCAAAGATGTCGAACAGCAGCAGCCCCATGCTCTGCACCGACAGTCCAAGCCCGACGCCGGTGAGCGTCTCATTTCGGATTCCTCCTCCCACTGCCGCCATACCGATTCCCCCGAGGTGCAAACTGACTTCGAGAATCTCGATGAGAGAGAACTGAGTATTCACGCGCCGCATTCTTCGTAGCTCGCGATCGCGGGTAAGCTGCGGATTTTGCGCAAAGCCCTGATCCAAGACACGCACCTGCTTGGGAGTCCGGGCTGCAAACAGAATGCCTCCGCCTAGCTCCAGCGCACCGATGATGAGGGTTGGGAATGCAAAGCCTCGCCACAGCGGTCGGTCCTGGGCCAGCATTCCGCCGCCGAGGGCCACCGAAGGAGCGCCCATTCCGACGAGCACCAGACCGCCACGCAGCTCTTTGCCGAAATACTCATGCATCTCTGCCACTACTTCTTCGGTCCGAATCGGATCGACCAAAGTGGCCTGTTCCGCGAAGGCCATGCCGTCGAATCCTGCAAGCAGGAACAGACAGACTCCCATCCAAATCGAACGCAACCGCTGAACATGGGAACGCATCGCTCTCTCCAAAACCGCTGCTCGGTGAGTAATGCGCCGACCATATCTGTTTTCATGGGGTGTGATGCGAGGAATCTTTGCGTTGCATTCGCAATGGCTGTGGCGCTGACCAACGCGTTACGCGCACTGGTAGCGGGCACCCGCTTTTCCCGCAGGTCTCACCGGTGCTCCATAGGGCATCCTGCGCCAGGTTTTGGCAGTTCCTTCGGGGGATCGGTTTTGCTGGGCTCGCTCAGCCATTCGGAGTTAGCATTCGCTGGATGAAGCGTGGACCCTTGTGTGCGGCTGCGTTGGGTGTGATCGGGACCTGGCTCGTACCTGTGTGGGCTTGGGCGGGAAGCGTCGGAGCCGATCTGCCCGAGAGCGAGATTGGCGACCTCCGCCTATCCGGTGCGGCGGTGACCAAGCAGACCTGGACCCTTCGGGCCGATGCGGTCGATCTTGAACTCGAGCTGTCCGCTCCAACCGGAGGGCCGCTGGAAGGGCGGCTGGTTCTCGCAGCCGGGGTCAAGTCGGATTTGGAGGGCTGGGCGAAGCTTGTCGAACAGTATCCACAGCAGGCTCCCAGGCAAGCCGAGTTTCGTGCGGCTGGCCAGCCGATCCGCGTGGCGCACAAGCGCGAGCGTGTGCCTGATGGCGATTGGATGCGCGAGGAGCTCGTGTTCACGCTACCGGCTGCGCAGGCCGGGCAGCGCGTGAGCATCTCGTGGGGCACGCCGCGCGCAGGCGATGACGGAATTCCCTTCCATGACAAGGCTTTCATGGCGCACTACTGTGTTGATGCGGGCACAGCCAAGGCACTCAAGAAAGCAGATGGGTACCTCAGTCAGCACCTACGGTTGTCCGCGGCAGCCTACGAGGGCAAACAAGGTGTGGTGCTCGTGCGCGTCGAGAAACCCAGCGCCGAGCTGGGCGTGAGCCTTTGCGCCGAGGGAGTCAAGAAGACTGGCAAGACGCAGTTCGAGGTCAAGCTGCCGGCAAGTGCTCCCTTCCTTCCGACGCTGCGAGGTGGCCACCGGCTGCCCGTGCTGCTGGGCATGCGCATCTGATCTTGCAACAACGGGCGGTTGCGCCCGGACTCCCATCGCGCAGTGCTCAGGAACCAGAAGTTTCGTCGAACCTGGAGATCACACGGAGCTTCTTCGGAACTCTTCGGCAACGGACGACTCTGCCCGGCGGAAGTTTCCTGATTTCGGTGACAGTTTGGTGCGCGATCGGTTTGCTCTGCTCTTAAAAGACAATCAGTTGGGACAGTTGGTGGGCGAAGCGATCGGAAACGAAGCGAACTTCCACGGTCAGCAGCTCTCCTTTCCGCTTGCCGGAACGCACTTTCAGTTCTTCTCTGCGTCGACCCGAAACATCCGTCCCAACCCCTACTTGCGCTGCATGCGCTGCCACTTCTGGGCAGCCGGGATGGCGACGGTATGCGCGGCAGCAAACTCTGCAAAGCGCTGTTCGAGCTCTGGACTGTGCAGCTTGAGCGCCTGCTCGAGCAGTCCTGCAGCCGCAGACAGCGAGGCGGCTCCGAGGTTGCCTGCCTGTCCACGCAGTTTGTGTACGCGCCGGGCTGCTCCACTTGCGTCCCCTTTGTCGATCAGCTTGCGTACCTCGGCAACGACTGGAGTTGCATCTCTTAGGAACGGAACCAGCAGCTCTTGGAAGAAGTCAGGCTCTCCCAAGATGGCTGCAGCTTTTTCCATGTCAAACCCTGCGATCTCTGGCCAGCCCGCCGGGGATCTCGGTACAGAGGGCGGACCTGGCTCCGTCTTCTTTTCGGAGGTGGACTCCTTCATCGGAACCACCGGTAGGACTTCATCCCGGTAGCGCTGAATGTGACGACGCAGGACGCGCACCATCTTGATCGGGTCAATCGGCTTCACCAGAAAGTCATCCATGCCCGAGTCTTTGGATCGCTGCTGCTCACTTGCAGTCGCACCGGCGGTGAGCGCGATGATGGGCAACGTCGCCCACGCGGGGTTTTTGCGGATCCGTTGGGTCGTCTCACAGCCATCGATTTCCGGCATCTGTAAATCCATCAGCACCGCATCGAGGTTCTGGGCTTTGTCATTGAGCGCCTGAAGTGCCTCCCAGCCGCTCTCCCGCAGCGTGGGCTCTGCACCCTCTCGCTCCAGGATGCGTCCTATCACATCGAGATTGATGCGGCTGTCATCCACAACCAGCACGCGGACGCCAGGAAGCCAGCGGCCATGGTCACTGCCGATGCGGGTCATGCCGAGTAGGTGGTCGCGGTCGTGTCCATGCGCAAAGGCCGCAGTGTTGACGGCATGAAACAGGGATGCCTGTACAAAGGGTTTGCTCAGCACACCATCGGGCCGTGGAGCGCTGTGTCCTGGCGACGGTTCCGCCTGATCGCCGGATGTGATCAGGATGACCGATGGCATGGGCGTGTCAGCGAGTTGTTTCCGAAGTCCGGAAACGGAGCGCTGGCCATCTGGTCCCATCATGCGCGAGTCCAGCAATATGCAGTCAACAGGGTATTGCTGCGTCGCGCGCTCCAGCACCCGTCCAATCATTTCTTGACCGCTGGTGATGCCTTCACTGGCCCAGCCGAAGTCCGCAGCCATTCGCGCAAGCACGGCGCGATCCGTGGGATCGTCTTCCGCCACAAGGACATGCAGCGGTCGATTGGCGACATACTCGGTTAAAGGCGGCGGTAGAGCTCTCGACACATCGAAAGGAAGCTCCAGCCAGAAATGGGTCCCGACACCCGGCGTGCTCTCTACACCAACGTTCCCATTCATCAGCAGGACCAGACGCTTGACGATGGACAGTCCCAGCCCGCTGCCTCCGTAGCGACGGGTGGTAGAGACGTCTGCTTGGGAAAAAGGGTTGTACAGTCGCGCCATCTGCTCGGGACTCATGCCAAGTCCGGTGTCGCGCACGCAAAACCGCAGGTGCAATCGATTCGCAGGCACCGGCTCCGCCTGTTTGCATAGATCAACAGTCAGCGTGACGGAGCCATGGTCGGTGAACTTGATGGCATTGCCCAGCAGATTGATCAAGCACTGACGCAGCCGGTTTCCATCGCCAACGAGGGCTGTTGGGATCGCTGCACTCAGGGGAGAGACCGAGAAAGTCAGACCTTTTTCTGCTGCTTGCCGAGAGAACATCGCCCGCAGGTCTTCCAGGATCTCCGAAAGGAGAAAGTCGTGCGGATCGAGCAACAGCTCCCCGGCCTCTATCTTCGAGAAGTCCAGAATGTCATTGATCAGGGCGAGGAGGCTTTTGCCTGCGGCTTCGATGGTGCGCAGATCGGAACGCTGCTTGTCACTTAGCTCCGTGTGGCCAAGAAGATATGCGGTTCCGATAAGCGCATTGAGAGGCGTGCGGATCTCGTGACTCATCATGGCCAAAAACGAGCTCTTGGCGTGGTTCGCAGACTCGGCGCGCTCCTTGGCATCGCGCTGAAGCCGCTCGGTTTCGAGCCGCTCGGAAATGTCTCTGAACCAGCCATATGCCATCCTTCGCCCTTGTTCATTGACCACGTAGTTGACGGACACCTCAACTGGAACGATCTGACCACTGGCCGTCCGATGTCGGCTGCGAAGCGTCAGGCTGTGCGTTTTTTCGAGCGACTCGACGAGCCTCGGCAGAGCATGGTCCGTAAACTCTGCGTCCCAATCGGGGATGTGCCATGTATAAATCTGTTCTCGTGACGCGCCAAAGTGTGTCTTCGCTGCCTCGTTTACGTAGATCATCCGGCAGCGATCCTCGATGTCCACGAGGAAAAATGGATCCTTGGCCCGATCGATCATTGTCTTGAACAGTTCCAGCGCACTTGCGGCCTGCTTGCGGTCGGTGATTTCTTGGTGGGTACCGAACATGAGCAGCGGTTTTCCGTCATCACTTCGGCTCGAAACCTGACCGCGAACGTACACCCAGACCCAGCTGCCATTCCGATGGCGCATGCGTGCTTCAGACTCGTAGAACTCCGACTCACCGGCGAAGTGTTTTTGGAGCAGCTCGCTCACGCGTTTCCGATCATCAGGATGAACGAACTTTGTCCAAGTCTCGATCGACACCGGATGAAGCTCTGTGAGCGTGTAGCCAAGGATTGTCGCCCAGCGTTCGTTGAACACCGTCTCTCCGGTTTGCACGTTCCATTCCCATGTTCCTACATGCGTTGCTTCGAGAATGTGACTGAGTCGGCGACGGACATCTTCGGTCGCTTGCAAGGACGCTTGCAGCTCCAGGTTGGCCTGGCGATACGCAAGGGTCATCTGCTGCGCCCGCTTTTCGGCGCGCCGCTGTGCTGACAGCAGCAGATACACGATGCTGGCCAGCGCCAGCGTCAGCGCCACGCCGACGCCAAGCACGGCCAGCGGCCGAACCACAATCATTCCTTGGGCGCGATCTTGTGGAAGCGCTGTCTGTAGCGAGATCTCATGGGTGCCGATCGACAGGATGATCGCATGGGTCTGGTCGCTGCAGCCGCTCTGCTCCCGCTTGACTGGATGCGCGAACCACGGCTCCGAATCGCCGACTTCCCGCAGTGTGATGCAAAGGTTCGATATCGATGCGCTGGCCTTGGCGTACAGCAGCTCGGAAATGACGATCGGTGCGTACAACAGGCCCCGCAGCTTTTTCCGTCTGTCTTCGATGGACGGCGGAATCTCAGCGCCCTCGTAAACTGGCACGTACATGAGGACACCAGGCGTCTTGCTGTCGTCTTGCACGAGTCTTACTTGTGAAGTGATGGTCATCAGCCCCAGCTCAGCAGCCAGCTGTGCGGCCTGCAATCGCCGAGGCTCCGAACCGACGTTCAGTCCTCTGACCTGCCTGTTGTTTTCCGGGGGCTCGATGTAGCGGATCACATAGAGGTTGTTTGGATCGGGCTCGCTCAGGTGGCGCACCGTGAAGTCTTTCCCTTCGATGCTGCGCACGCGTTCCTGATAAAGCTCGAGCTGTCCCGGGGGAATCTTGTCCGCAAAACCAAAGCCACGAATGCCTGGGAACTCTGTCGGCAAGTGCCGACTCCGGACATAGGCTTGAAACTGCTCCTGGGTGATGCTCCCACCCAGCGCACCGATGGCTCCTCGTGCACCGCGCAGTCCGAACGAAGCTTGCGCGAATGCGTCATGGATGTCCTGCCGGAGAATCTCTGTCTCCCGTTCCAGCGTTGTTTGGAGCAGCGCCCGACTGCTTGCGTGCTGCTGCTCGGCCTGCCAGATCGAAACCAGGAATCCTACGATGAGGACGATCAATGGCAAAAGGAGGAGCCTGGTTCCTCGGGAAGGAACCGATCCGCTTGGCATCTCGAGATCGCTCATGTCATCCGCCCAAAATCCAACTGGGTGTCGCGCGCAGCCAGTGGTTTGCACCGACTACAACTTTCGGAGTCCGCCCCGCTTGCGATCACCCGTGCTCTCAGCCTCCTCGCATGGGCCTGCACACCGCTGCATTTTATTATGAAAGCGGCATCCGCGTCGTGCGATCTCTGAATCGGTCGTGAAATGACCTGTGCGCACTTCCTTCCCCTGAAACTTCAGCGGCTTGCACGCAGCCCATCTACTTCCGTGCGTCTCCGACGAAAAGTACTTGAAAAGTGGTATGGCAAGGATACAAAATAAGAAGTATGAAAACACTATTTCGCTTACCTACTACCTTCGGTTTCCTGTTCGCCTTCACACTCCTTTCCAGCTTCGGCTGTGGTGCGGAAGCCACTGCGGTTTCCCAGTGCCCCGGACCTGGCTGCGCCTGTTCCGGTAGCAACTGCTCGTGCAGCGCAGGGGCTTCCTGTCAGTGGGTCGGGAACGCCACCACCGGCTGTAATGCCCAGGGAGGTAGCTGCAACTTCGCGTGTCTATCTGGGAATCAGTGCACCGGGACTTGCCAAGGATCGTGCAGCGGCGATTGCCGCAACGGCAGCACCTGCAATCTTACCACCGGTGAGAGTGGCAGCTTCTCTTGCGAAAAATCCACCTGCACCATCACCGTTGGCAAGAGCGGCAGCGTGTCCTGTAACAACAGCGCTACGTGTCATGTCTCCTGCACGGGCTCGTGTTCCGTGAGCTGCAGCGGTGGCTCTACCTGTGATCTGAAGTGCGCAACAGACTCCGCCCCCAAGACCCTGACCGGCAGCGGCAACTGTCAGTAGATCCGCTCCTCTGTTCGGTGACCAGGAGTCTACAGAGACCCGCTGTCTTGGGACGGAGACTGGGGCTGCGACGGGTTTGACGGCTCCTGACCGGAATAGGAACCTTGGCGCGCACGCCGCACCTGCCTTTGCCGGAGCCGCGAGACCGTACCGCGTGGACCCACCTGGCGCGCGGCATTGTTTAGTGCATAGAGAAAGACCAGACCCAGGGCCGGGTAGAAAACGCCCACGATGGCCCACGCGGCTGCAGGAAACAGCGGAATCAGCATGGCAAGCAGTACACAGGCAACCGTCATCGGCCACAGCGCAGGTAGGTAGTGCACGCTGCTGGTGGCAAGCAGTCCGCCGGTGGCCACGATCTCCATCGCACCTGCCTGCGCGAGGTCCAATCCCAGAGCGAGGGCTACCGCTCGCAGCAGTGTCATCTGGGCTGTCAGGATGATCACCATCTTGACCAGGCCGCGGTGAAAGTGATGTCGGCCTAGCTGCTCGCGCAGATGAAACGCGACCAGCATGGAACCTGTCAGTAGAACCAACGCTGAAACGAACAGCTGCCGCAGCGACGGTGTTCCCCGTTCCAAGGAGCTCGCAATGATCACGCTCAGGAGTCCTCCCGTCGCGAGCATCGCCAAGCTAAAGACCCGTCCAAGCTGGGGCGCTGCCGCGGGATCATGCTGCGGGTCGATATCGAGAGCTGCCAACAGCTCTGCCATCGATGGGAATCGGTCTTCTGGGGCAACCTCCAAGCCGCGGCGCAGCGTTTCCGAGATCACCATCGGCACTTGACTGTTCGCAGGAACCGGGCGCAGCCGTCCGTGATGGACGTTGTCTGATAGTCCAGTAAGATCCTCACCTGCGAACGGAGTCTGACCGTACAGCGCTTGATACAGAGCGGCGCAAAAGCTCCACTGATCGCTGCGCGCGTCCGTTGCCTCCCCCGCAAACTGTTCCGGAGACATATACGCTGGTGTTCCGAGCAGCATGCCATCCTCAGTAAGCGGTGAGGAGAGCATTCCCGAGGGAATCGGGCCTCTCTCTGTCGCTTGCGGTACCTCGCTTCCGTCAGCCCGTGCCAGTCCAAAGTCCGCGACGCGCGGCTGGCTGTCAGGTCCTACCAAGACGTTGTCTGGCTTGAAGTCCCGATGGACCAGGCCGGCGCGATGTGCAGCGAGGAGTCCTT
>CAYTGC010000084.1:0-19075 GCA_964437195.1 uncultured Myxococcales bacterium
CGCTCCTGACCTTGGATGCGAAAGCGCATATCCGACGAGATCGAGCCGGAAAACTTGAGATCCACGTCCGCCCGCGCCGACTGCACGGACAGAGGCAGTGCCAAAAGAACTGGCAGCCCGCGAAGGAGGGAAGGAAGGCCGGAACGCATTTAGTCCTGCTGAAGTGCCCGTTGGGTGAACTCGTCGTCCTTGTAGCCGTTGTTGAGCGTGCTCTTGACGAGGATCATGTCCGTCTTGTGGTCACCGCGACGGTGGTCGATGTACGTCATCTTGCCCGGTGAGTGGTGCGCGTCGCCGTCTTGCCGAAAATCCGATCGCTCACAGGTTCGTAGCTTCTTGCCTGCGGCGTCGTAGTACTCGATCTTGGCAATCGTCGCCTTGGTCGGATCGACCCACATCTTCAGACGGGGAAACTCCGAACTCTTGCCCGGCTTTAGCTGCAGTTCCAGTACCGTCAGTGCCCCGTCGGTACTTTTTCCGGTCGGCGCGTAGGATGGTGCATAGTCGATCGCACTCATGTCTTCCGACGTCAGGTCCGACCCCATGAAGCTTTGGTTCATCTGGCTGGTTCCGAGTCGACGGATGCGGTTTCCGAACGCCGGCAGCTTGGCGTACATCTCGCCCGGTTTTTCGAGGAGAAAGCCCATCCCCTTGATGTCTCCCGGCGACAGAAATCGCACCAACCGCTTCTGATTGCCCTTCTGCTTGGTCGTAAACTCGACCTCACGCTCGACGGCACCACTCGCGGCTTTGACCACCATCTTGAAGTGGAAAAACGCGTCGGAAAACGCCGCGTTCTGCTTGTCGATCCGCGCAAGAAGCGCATCGGCGGTCTCCTCCTGCACCACAGGCGCTGAACCCGCAGGCGCCGCCGGGACTTGCGCCCAAATCGACGGTGCGGCAGACAGCCCGAGGCAGAGCGTTCCCAAGGCAAGCAGTTTGGTGTGTGTGGACTTCATCGGTTCTCCTTGCGAAACATCGCGTGCGATGGATTAAGACGTAGGTTCCTCGGGAAGCTTCCCGATCAGCGCGGGTACGAGCAAAAACGTAAACGTCGCCGACAGCAGCATACCCGCCGCGGCCAAGGCGCCAAACAGCCGCAGCGGCGGTGACGCACCTAGCATCATCACGCCCATCGCCAGGCCGAGCACGATCGCCGTTGTCAGAATCACCGGTCCGACGCGCGGAACCACTTGGCTTGCTGGTTGTCGTCGCAGATACCAGATGTAGTGCATCGCGAAGTCCGCGCCCGAGCTTGTCACCATCGAGCCAACCAGAGACGTGCCCAGATCGATCGGCTTGCCGATAAGCCCCAGCACGCCGAACACCACACCGAGCGCCATCACCGCTGGCAGCGTCGACAAAATTGCACCTACCAAGGATCGCTGCGCAAACAGAAGAACAATGAGCACCCCGCCGAGTGCAATCGCCAGACTTGCCCACTGATTGCGATCAACTGCGCGTGAGAACGCCTGATCGAGCATCGGCTCGCCAGTCAGACGCGCGTGGAGCGTGCTACTCGGAGCATCGACGGGAGGCTGCAAAATAGCCGCCGCCACCCACTCGACCCAAGCCTCGACATCATCGGCAGGTCTGCCCAGCCGCTGCCCTTGCGCATCGCTCTTGTCAGCCCCCAGCACGACCAGAAGTCGCCGCTTCGCTTCGGCCTGAGCACGCGACATCCGCGCTTGCTCCTCAGCATCTGGATTCGCCTCGGTCCCAGGCTGCACGGCCTGCGCGGGTCCTGCAAGCTCAAGCCCCGCTTTTTGAATCTGCACGACTGCTTGCTCAATCGCACCGACGCGGCTCGCGCGCTGCGCAGTCGGCAAAAGCCAAGACAACTCCTCGGCCAGATCGGCATCGCTCTGACGCTGTCCAGGCCGTGGCAGCCGCCCCGACAGATAGCTGCGAAGGTCGTTCACCACTGATGACGCATCCCCGAGCACACGAACATGAACCAGCACCGACTTGCGATCCGGTGAGAGCATCGTGCGCAGCGACGGCTCACCTTCGAGGAAAAACAGCAGCGCGACCACCTGCTGCGCATTTTGTGGCAGCCCTCGCAGCCCCGCCATCGAGTCACCGACCATCGCGAGCGGCTGGACAATGTGCTGCACCTGCGTCACTCCCGGCAGCGAGCGCGCATACGCCGACAGCCGCCGAACCTCGTGTAACGCGCGTGGGTCCGTCATGTCGCCGTCGAGAAGAACCTGTACAAATGCTGCTCCGCCAAACTTTTCGTCGAGAAATTTCTGCGCCAGCGCCGGTTCCGAGCCCGGACGAAAGAACGCTTTGGGCTCCATTCGTACCGTCACGCGGGTCATGAAATAGCCGCAAACGCCCGACAGTGCGACCACGCCGATGGCGATCACCGCACGATGGCCGCGCACCCACGAAAACAGGCTGCTGAGCAACGAACCGAGACGCGTAAAGCTGGCTTCCGCGGCAGGGCGATCGGCTTGAAAGCGGGCAACCACCGATGGCGCAACTGTGAGCGAAAACGCGCAACACGCGACAATCCCGACGCAACAAGCCACCCCAAACGCCCGCATCGCCGAGATGTTCATGACCAAAAACGACAGAAATCCGACGCAGCAGTTGAGGGCAGCAACGATCACCGGCGGTCCGGCAACTTTTAGCGACTCGCGGGCCGCTGACAGCGTCGAGCGCGTGGGCTCTGCCGCACGAATCAGGTAGTACCGACCCAAGATGTGAATGGCGTACTGACTTCCCGACGCAAAAAGGACAAGCGGCAGCGTCCCCATAACGACGGTGAACTTGTCCCCGTGAAGTCCCAACAGACCGAGCGCCAGCACCACCGACAGACCGACAGTTCCGACGGTGAGCAGCACCGAAAGAAAGTCACGAAACGCCGACAGAACAACAAACAGAAAGAGCAACAGCGCGATCGGCACCAGTCTCTGCACATCGCGCTGGGTGTCGTCGTAGATCGCCTGTCCCGCAAAGGGTGCGCCGCCGAAGTACAAGTTCGCGACGGAACCTAGCTCGCTCTGGGCCAGCGCTTGCGCCTTTTCCGCCAGCTGTCGCGTCGGAACGCCATCGCCGACAAACACCATAATCAGCCCCGCTTCACCGTCGGCAGATACGACGTTGCCACGAATCGTTGGCTGGCTCAGTGCCCGGGACCTCACTTTGTCGAGCACGGATTGATCGGACGGAATCGGCTGCGGCACGAGAAGCGTCAGATCGACGCCGCCTTCGATCGGAACCAGATCGTTGATCGTCGTCGGCGACACCACCCGATCGACACCTGTGGTGTTCTTGAGCTGCGTCGACAAGCGATCGATTCGACCCAGCATCTCGGCAGAAAAGAGCGTCTGCCCGGGCTTTGGCTCAACGCCGATCAGGGCCACCCGCAGGGCACCAAAGCGTGATGCCACGTCGCGGAACACGCCCACATCAGCGTCACCCTCGGGCAGAAAGACCAGCAAGTCTTCCTCGCTTTTGAGCTTGCTGACGCCAAAAACGCCGACGGCGCCGACAGCCAAAGTCAGCAGAAGGAGCAGCCACGGGGCACCAAGAAGCTTGGCCAAAAATCCGCGCGGTTCGGTTTTCTCAGACGGTGTTTCGTCGGACACGATAGCGGCGGAACGTACAAAAATTGCCGACCACGGGGCAAGCTCTGTGCGCTCTCGCATCAAAGTGCGAAACCGCACATCCAGCCCAGCCGTGACGCGACGGACTCAACGACCGAAAGGCAGGTCAGCGGTTCGAGCCCCCTGCGAAGGCCGAAGCCGAGATATAATGCGCCCGTGACTCAAGACAAGCTGGGCGTGGGCAGCGGCGAGCATCCGGTCAGTCGCGATGCGCCGATTTCTCCGCCTGGCCCCGACGACCGCAACGTCCCAATTGAAATCTACGGAGGCGAGTCGAGCAGCCTCCCCAATCATGTCTCCCCCGAACAGCTGATCGCCGGTCGCTATCTCATCGAGGGTTCTCTTGGTGAAGGCGGAATGGGACGGATCTTCAAGGTCCGTCACCGCGACCTCGACAAGCTGTTTGCGCTCAAGATCATCCACGACGATCTCGCCAAGCAGCCGCACATCCGTGATGCCTTCTATCGAGAGGCGCGCATGGCAGCGGCGATGAGCCACCCCAACATCATCGGCGTGTTCGACTTCGGCGTCGACACCCACCATGGCGCGTTCATCGTCATGGACTATCTGTACGGCGAGACGCTGGCGGAGAGACTCAACCGAGATCACGTCCTGTCGACGGTAGCGGCGTGCGACATCATGCTCCAGTGCGCCGAGGGACTAAACTACATGCACGGTCGCGGTGTGATACACTGCGACATCAAGCCGGAAAACATCTTCCTTTGTGCGTCGGAAGAGGGCGAAGACCATCGTCGCAATGATGTACGGCTGCTTGACTTCGGTCTGGCGAGCCGCCCCGACGTGGACTCGCGCGAACTGGTGGCGGCCACGACGGTGGCGGGAACACCGACCTACATGGCCCCAGAGCGAATTCGAGTCCAAACGCCAACGCCAGCGTCGGATGTGTATGCGCTCGGCGTTCTGTTTTACGAGTGCTTGACGGGGCGCCCCCCCTTCTCTGGTCGACTGCAAGACATCCTCTTCGGACACCTGCGCGAGACGCCGATTCCCCCGAGTCGCCTGATTCGGACAACGACGCCGCTGAGCAAGAAGCTCGAAGATCTGATTCTGCGAGCGCTCGAGAAAGATCCGACGCAGCGCTATCAGCAGGCAGCCGACTTTGCGTTCGAGCTGCGCCAAATCATGAACAGCCTCGGGATGCGACGCCGAATGGACGATGCCGCCAAGCCCGTTTCGCCCCGGGCCGACCTGTGCGAAGCGCTCGTCGATGCGTGCCCTCTGCCGCTGTTTGTGGCGTCGGCAACCTGTGAGCTGGTATTTGGCAACAGTGCACTTGGGGCCCTGCTCGGGGTTCCGCCGGAAGAACTGCGCGGCAAGCTGTCGACGACGAAGATTGGCGTGTGGTGTCCTCGCATTGAGCGAGAGGTTCGCCTGGTCCTGACCAAGCAACGCCCGAGTCGACATGCACTTCTTATCGAAAACCGCGTTGGAGAAGCCCGCGGTGGTTGGCTCACTTTGGCGCCGTATCGTCGCGATGGAGCGATCGTCGGTGTCTGCGGGGTGGTCGCTGTCATGGGTGACAGCGATTCGATTTGACGCCAGTCGCAGCCCGAAGCCAGCTAGGGCAAGTCGAACAGCAGAAGCTCTGTGTCGCTGGCGCCCTCGAGACGGACTGCATTCTCCTCTGAGATTGCCGCCCCGTCCCCAGCCTTGAGCACATCTCCAGCCACTCGCACCGAGCCACGGACCACTTGGAGGTAGGCGTGGCGCGCCGGAAGAAGCGGTTGTTCCACCTTCTGTCCAGCGGCGAGATTCGCGGCGAAGAGCAGCGCATCGGTATGGATCGTGACACTGCCATCCCGCCCGTCAGGCGACGCCACGAGGCGCAGCTTGCCTTGCTTTTCTTCCGTCGGAATCGTCTTCTGTTCGTAGCCAGGCTGGATTCCGCGCTTCGTTGGCAGAAGCCAGATTTGCAGGAAATGAACGACCTCGTCCTTCGAGCCATTAAACTCGCTGTGCGTCACTCCGGTTCCGGCGCTCATTCGCTGCACGTCGCCAGGCCGAATCAGCGAGCCATTGCCCATCGAGTCGCGATGCTGGAGCGCTCCGCTTACGACGTAGGAGATGATCTCCATGTCGTTATGTGGGTGGGTGCCAAAACCCTGCCCCGGCGCGACGCGATCCTCGTTGATGACCCGCAGATTGCGAAAGCCCATGTACGCCGGGTCGTAGTAGCTCGAAAAAGAAAATGTGTGATACGTGTCGAGCCAGCCGTGATTGGCATGGCCTCGGTCTTCGGCACGACGGATGGTGATCATCGCTGTCTCCTTGCGGTTCGTACAGACAGTCTGCATCCGGTCATCCATCTTGAGAATCGGCCATTTTTTGATGAAATCCATCTGAAAAACTGATTGATCACCGCCTATCCCAAGCGCGCGGTGAGCCGGACGCCGGATTTTCTACGCGGGCGGATCGGACTACCATTGGTCGGTTGCCGCAAACTGGGGTTCGAAAGGAGCGTCATGAACAACGTGCATCCACTGGTCCTTGTTACCGGCAGTTCCGACGGCATCGGGCTAGAGACAGCGCGTCAGCTTGCGCGCCATGGAGCCAACGTCATCATTCACGGACGCCGCCACGATCGCGTGGTCGCGGCGCAGGTGGCAGTCGCAGAGTTCTGTGGCCGACCACTGCCTGCCCCCATCATCGGAGATTTAAGCTCTATCGCCGGAGCCACCCAGCTTGCAGCTGACCTGGCGAGCCGCGCGCTTTATCCGAGTGTGCTTGTCAACAACGCCGGCGTGTTTTGCAACCAGCCGACGCGGTCCATCGATGGAATTGAGCTGACCATGGCCATAAACCACTTTGGCCATGCAGCGCTGACGCTGGCGATGCTTGCCGATCCACGCAACCAGCTCCGACGAATCGTGAACGTCAGCTCCATTGCTCACAACCGAGGCCGCATCGATCTCGACGACATCACCCTCACCAAGCGACGCTTCGACGGCTACGCGATGTATGCAGCGTCGAAACTTGCGAATGTCCTGTTCACGGTCGCACTGGCAGAACGACTGCGCGGCAGAGTGGCCGTCAATGCCCTCCATCCGGGTGTCGTCTCGACGAAGCTTCTGCAAGAGGGCTTTGGCATGACCGGACCGGACTCGGTCGCCGATGGCGCAGCCACTTCAGTGATGTTGGCTCTCGACCCAGAGTACGCGGATGTCACAGGCCAGTACTTCGCTGCTCGCCGTGTCGCCCCCGTGAATCCAGTCGCGCAAGATCACAAGTTCTGTCATGACTTCCTGGTCGCCACCGAGCAGATCCTTGCCGAGGCGAAAAAGCAAAAAGGTCCACCCGTTGCCTGATCCCCCGAGGAGACGACCGCACTTGCTCCGACGCGCGGTCACAAACAGGGCCAGTTCCAACTGGAGAATCGACCAGTGACCAAGCTCGTTGCAGTCGAGATCTGCGCAGGGGGCGGCGGACAAGCGCTCGGGCTCGAACTCGCCGGCTTTGACCATGCGGCTGTGGTTGAGATCGATCAGGCGGCGTGTGAGACGCTGCGGATCAATCGCCCACAGTGGAATGTCGTTGAGGAAGACTTGAGGTCCTTCGACGGACGCCCCTACCGAGGAATCGATCTGCTGGCTGGTGGTGTGCCGTGCCCGCCGTTCTCAATTGCGGGCAAACAGCTTGGGGCCAGCGACGATCGTGACCTCTTTCCAGAGGCGCTGCGTCTCGTGGCCGAAATGCAGCCTCGCGCTGTGATGCTCGAGAATGTCCGAGGTCTCGCGGACGCCAAGTTTGGGCCGTATCGCTCGTCGATCGTGGCCAGACTCGAAGCGCTGGGATTCCGAGCGAACTGGAGGCTGCTCCACGCATCCGACTTCGGTGTGCCGCAGCTCCGCCCGCGCTTCATTCTGGTGGCCGTTCGGCATGAATACGTCGAGCGATTTGAATGGCCTTCGCGGACCGTTGAACCACCGACGATCGGCCGCGTCCTTTACGATCTGATGGCGTCGCGCGGCTGGACGGGAGCTTCCAAGTGGTCCGAGTTGGCGTCGACAATCGGGCCAACGGTTGTTGGTGGCTCGAAAAAACACGGCGGACCGGACCTGGGCCCAACGCGGGCGCGCCGCCAATGGCGAGAGCTGGGCGTCGATGGCCTGGGTATCGCAGCAGAGGCGCCCGGCCCAGATTTTCCTTTCGACGGAACCCCGAAGCTGACGGTTCAAATGGTCGCCAGGGTCCAAGGATTCCCGGACTCTTGGAAATTCGTGGGCAAAAAGACCGCCGCGTACCGTCAGGTCGGAAACGCATTTCCCCCTCCGGTCGCAACCGCCGTTGGAAAAGCGATTGCGCGAGCGCTGACGGCAGACGCCAGCGTCTCCATGTCGTGAAAAAAGAAACGCCCTCGGGGATTGTCCCGGAGGGCGTCGTTTCACGACTGGTTGCCAAAGCCCAGGCAACCAGCAGCTTGGCTCCCGCGGAGGGACTCGAACCCCCGGCCCGGTGGTTAACAGCCACCTGCTCTACCGGCTGAGCTACACGGGAAAAGCGCTGAACAGGTGGGATTGAATAGGATTTTGGCCTGCGCTGTCAACGCATTTTTCGCGCCAGCTTCATTCCGTCGACGGCGCACGCGCATCGGGAAGCGGGTCCGGCTGCACGGCGGCACACACGTAGTGTAAAGTGTGCACATGAATGAAGCCTTAATCATTATCCCGACTTACAACGAACGCGACAACCTCCCCAATCTGTGCGAGCAGGTCCTGTCAGCCCTGCCAAGTGCCGACCTGCTGATCGTCGATGACAACTCTCCAGACGGGACTGGCAAGCTGGCTGATGAGCTTTCCGCCGCCAATCCGCGCATCAGCGTCCTGCATCGCAGTGGCAAGCTGGGACTTGGAACCGCTTACATCGCAGGTTTCCGTCACGCCTTGTCCAAGGGCTATCCGTATATTTTCGAGATGGACGCTGATTTCAGCCACGATCCGGTCTATCTGCCAGCGCTTCTCGCTGCGGCCAAGGACGGCGCTGGAGTCGTCATCGGGTCACGGCGAGTTCCAGGCGGAGGCACCGAAAACTGGGGCCTGAGCCGCCAGATCATCTCCGCGGGCGGAAGCCTGTACGCCCGAACCATCTTGGGCCTTGGCGTACGTGACTTGACATCGGGTTTTAAGTGCTTTCGTCGAGAAGTGCTTGAGGCGATTGATCTCGATGCAGTTCGCTCGAACGGTTACAGCTTTCAAATCGAGATGACCTATCGGGCCGTCCGCAAAGGATTCTCTGTCGCCGAGGTGCCGATCATCTTCATCGATCGCCGGGCTGGACAGTCGAAGATGTCGAGCAAGATCTTTGCCGAAGCGATGGGCATGGTGTGGCGTCTCCGGTTCGCCAGCGGCATCTAGCCCTAGCGACCAACAGCAGCGCCCGCGGTGGGGTCTAGCGTCCCCTTTCGGCTGGCACAGTCCTGTGCGACAACAAGCCGGTGACTGCCAAGTTGGACCGAGCTTTTGCATGAATTCCGCGGACGTCTTCGAGCTAGTCACCGCCAAAATCCCTCTCGCGCAGCGGCTCGGGTTGAAGCTGGTCGATCTTTCGCTCACTGCGACGAGGATCCACCTTCCCTTTGACCCGCAGCTTGGCAACCACGGCGGCACGGTTCATGTCAGCGCACAGTTTGCAGTGGCAGAGACCGCGGCCCTGGCAGCAGGTCTTTTGTTCCTCAACGGAATGAATGTGACCTGCCATACCAAAGGTTGCGAAATGCGATTTCGCAAGCCAGCAAGAGGCGATCTGTGGGCCACCGCACAGTTTGCGGCCACTGACCCTGGCGACCTGAAACAACGGCTGGTTGCGGAAGGCAAAGTGGATGTTGCCGTCCTGGTTGACGTCACGGATGCCAGCGGCGAACGGCTCGCGGAGGGGACCGTCACTCTTTCCCTGCGCAGGTTGTAGCGATCGATCTTCCGTCGGTGGCTCGGCAAGGAACTTGCGTTTTCATCGTCCAAAGGCCAATCCTTGAAATCGAGTGAGGGCCTTTGCAATGCGGAATCGACGATGGATGTGTGCGCTGGGCTTGGTGGTCGGGATGTGCGCAGGAAGCCCGGCGTGGGCCAAAGACGCGAGCGAGTTACACCAAGAGGCGCTAAAAGCTTTCACCGAAGCTCGGTACGAAGAAGCGCTCCGGCTGTTCAAAGACGCCTACGACGCGACAAACACACCAGAGATGCTGGTTCGCATCGGACAGACCCAGCTCAAGCTTGGTCGCAAGGCCGAAGCGCTGGACGCTTGCCAGTCGTACCTATCGCTCACCGCCGATCGGCCAGAGCCGACCTATCGCGGGTTCGCCGAAAAGTGCGTGGCCGATGCCAAAAGCGGTCTGTTCCCTCCCGCGGCAAGTCGACCGGCCAGTAGCCCGGCCGCCGCAACGCCCGCGGGTCGCAAGCCACCGCTGATCGTTGAAGAAGACGATCCGCCAACGCCACCCGCTCGACCGATCATTTCAGCCACGCCGCCACCAGCGTCTCCCACACCGCCAAGAACGGTCGCCACGCCGCCACCAGCGCCAGCGGTTCCCACGGGGCTGGCAACATCAATGGCCACGGTTCCCTCGGGCGCAAGCCTGTCGGCAGTCTACGACTATTGCATCCGTCAGCAGCAAGAAGGTCGCACGGACTCGGCCCAGCGCTGCTACGAGGAGATGCTACCGAACGCGCTTCGCAGCAGCGGCATGCAAGAGGCTGACATCACCTTGGTTATGTCGCAGCTTCGTCGGTATCCGCCGCCAGCCGCCGCAGTTCCGTGGTCGATGCAAAAACGCACCATTGAGCAGCGCAACACCGGCCTTTGGGCAGCCGGTCTCACGTTGTGGTTGTCGGCGCTGGTTCCTGCTGTGGTGATGGGCCCGCTCTATGCCGAGAACCCCGTGTATGGAGAGAAGGCGGACACCCAAACCCGTCAGATCATCCACTACACACTGATGGCCCCAGTCGTCGGCCCGTTCATCAGCGGTATTTGGCTGCCGCTGGTGTCCGACGATCGCCAGTGGGCTGCGACGCACTATACCGTGCCCTGGATCGTGGCCGATGGTGTGGCCCAGCTCGTCGGCCTGACGATGCTGGTCGCCGGGGCACAGAAGACCCGCTATCGACTCGGTCCAGCTGCCTCTCAAATTGTCCGTTCGCTCCAGGTCGCTCCGCTCAAAAGCCAAGACCTGAGCGGTATCGCAGTCCTGGGCCGCTTCTAGTCAGCCAGCTCTGCCGATCCAATCAAGCAGAAATTTGTAAGGACCGCTGCATTTCCGCGTACTTGGCTGCTCCCGTGATAAGATTGGGCCAGGGGGGCAGTTTTTTGCCACCGGAAAGGCCTCTTCTCTATGCGGCTCTTACCGATTGGCCTGTGTCTGCTAACGGCACTGGGCACGATCACAGCCTGTGATACGCAGCGTCCGCCGACGCCCGAGCAGGTCGCGGGCGGCCTTAGCCTCAAGCTCTCTGCCAGCGACGTGACCATCCAGCCGGGTTCGACGCTCAACCTCACCGTCAAGGTCAAGTCAACCGCCGCACTTAGCAGTCCCGTCAAGTTATCGCTAGGCTACCCGGACGGAATGCCCCTGCCGAATGGCCTGACGTATTCCTTCGATCCAGCCGAGCTATCCGTGCCCGCTGGCCAAGAGGTTCAGACGACGCTGCGCCTCGCTGCGGACCCGACGTTGAACGTGACCGATTATGGGCTGATCGTGACCGTCCGATGCGATGGCAAAGAAGCGAGCATGCCGATGATCTTGCGCGTCGCTGGTATCGGACCGCAGTGGGCCAGACAGATTGGCACGGCGCAGACAGACACGATCGCAGCGATGACGACGGATTCGCAGGGAAACGTGTACGTTGCCATCAACTCGACGGGGACGATCGACGGCAAATCAAACCAAGGCGACTACGACGGCTATCTACTGGCGTATTCTTCGTCGGGGTCACTCCGCTGGACGGCACAGATCGCATCAACCAAGACGGATTTCGTAAGCGGCTTGGCGGTCGATTCTGACGACACGGTCTGGGTGTCTGGCTATACCTTCGGCGTCCTCCCCGGTCAGATGTCTCTCGGGAGGACCGATGGCTTCGTCGCCCGTTTTTCGCAAGCGGGTCAGCGACTGTGGGTGAAGCAGTTTGGCACGAGCGAAATCGACAAGTTCAACGGCATCAGCGTTGGTCGAGACGGCATCGCAACCGTCGCTGGAAGCACGGAAGGCAGCTATGGGGCTGGAACCAATGTGGGCCTCTCCGACATCTGGGCCGTTCGCATCGACGGAGCTGGAACCGAAGTGTCGTCCCTGCAAACCGGCAGCGACCAAATAGACTCCGCCAGCGCCGTCGCCACGGACAACCAGCAGGGGCTCGCCTATGTGGTCGGCTCGACGGCGGGCCTCCTACCAACCGGAATTTCGCTCGGCCTTCAGGATGGCTTTGTCCTCAGCATGGGCGCAAATGGCAAGCTGCTCTGGCTGCGTCACGTCGGCAGCGCTGGCAACGACGAGCTGCTGAGTGCCACAATGGACGACAGTGGAGGACTGTGGGCTGCCGGCTACACCAAGGGCACCCTGCCAGGCCAAATCAGCATGGGTGGCCAAGACGGCATGCTCGTGAAGTTCGTCAGCGACGGGACACGCAAAGTCACGCGCCAGATCGGCACCAGCTACTTGGACTCGATCCAGGCCATCGCCTGGGTCGGTGGGGTGCTCTATAGCGTCGGCAGCACCCGTGGAGCATTCCTCGGTCAAGACGCATTTGGTAGCTTCGACGTTTTTGTCGGACGTCACTCCGTCGACGGGAACCTCGCTTGGATTAGCCAGAGCGGAACCGATCAAGCCGACAACGGCGCGGCCATCGCGGGACGAGACGGCAAGGTCTACATTGGCGCCAACACCTTCGGCGCGTTTGACATGCTCCAGAGCCTTGGAGACAGCGACGGCTACATGCAAGCGCTGAAGACGTACTAGGCGCAAATCAATGGGAAGCTATCTTTTCACTTGCACGTGAAGCCAGCTCGCGATAAAAGTCGCGTCCACCTCCTTTTGGAGGAGTGGCCGAGTGGACGAAGGCAGCGGTCTTGAAAACCGCAGCGCGAAAGCGCCGGGGGTTCGAATCCCTCCTCCTCCGCTGGCATTGACAACCGAAGAGCGCAACGTAAGGCGAAGCAGATCGATTCTGCGGCTTTGGCCATCTGGCCTCCGCGTCTTCTTGGCGGTCGGATCAGCCCAGAATCGACATAGAGTTTGTCTTTTGCTGCAAGGTTTGCCGCAAAAGGAGAGGTGACCGAGAGGCCGATGGTGCTCGCTTGCTAAGCGAGTGTACTGCCAAAAGCGGTACCGCGGGTTCGAATCCCGCCCTCTCCGCAAACGCAAAAAATTTCTTGTCAGCCTGCTGTGGGCTTTTGTATAAGCACTCCCCGCTGCAGCTGGACTCTTTTCAGAGTCGTCGCTGGCACTGCACCAATAGCTCAGCTGGATAGAGCATCGGCCTACGAAGCCGAGGGTCGGAGGTTCGAATCCTTCTTGGTGCGCTTGTTAGGGGGTCCGTCAGACACCGAATCAGCCCTCGTACCGAAAGATGTTTTGATTTCTGACATCTTTGGTATGCGGCTGGCTTTGTCCGAAGCAGCGCAGGCCGCAATGCTCGGAGAAGTTCCTGTTGGCGCGGTGGTGATGGTGGGAACGCAAGTGCTCGGGATTGGTGGCAACCGTCGAGAATCGCATTCTGATCCGACCGCCCACGCCGAAGTTCTTGCACTGCGACAGGCCGCACAGGCTGTGGGTAGTTGGCGAATCTGTGATGCAACGATGTTTGTCACACAGGAGCCCTGTCCGATGTGCGCTGGCGCGCTAGTGAATGCCCGGATCAAGCGGCTGGTGTATGGCTGCGAAAATCCCAAGGCCGGCGCGGTGCGAACGCTGTTTCAGATACCCGAAGACGTACGGCTCAATCACCGCATGGAAGTTGTCAGCGGCGTGCTTGCGGAAGAATGTGGCAGCATGTTGACTGCGTTTTTTCGCTCGCTCCGAACCCTTCAAAAAGGGCCGTGATAGACTGTTTTTCCCTGGAGAGATGGCAGAGTTGGTCGATTGCGTCTGATTCGAAATCAGATGTACCCGCAAGGGTACCGGGGGTTCGAATCCCTCTCTCTCCGCAACTTGATTTCATTTATTGCTCTGGACTTCCGTCGTGCGTGCCGTGTCTGCCCAGCGGGATGTCCCGTGAGAAGGCGCAGAAAGCACAGCGCATACTGGCTCGGTCCGGATCGCACAAAGGCTTCGCATCTGGAGAGATGACCGAGTGGTTGAAGGTGCACGCCTGGAGAGCGTGTGTACTCGAAAGGGTACCGCGGGTTCGAATCCCGCTCTCTCCGCCAGGTTTCCCAAGTTATGGCTGTGGGCGACGGGGATTTGGTGAACCCCGCCAGGCCAGGAATGGAGCAACGGTAGCTATTGAACCGTGCGCTCGCAGCCACCTCTTTCGCTTCGCCCGACGTTGCGCTGGTTCGGCTTTCGGTGTCATCCGTCGTCGAGCGCAGTTATTTGCTTGAGCTGTTCGCGTCACCCGTCGGCATCCGCAGGGAGAGCCCTGGTGATTTGAGGAGCTGTTTGCGCAGCACTGTCACGGGTATTAGACCTGCAGACAGGATCGCTTCGTGAAAGCTACTCGCCGAGTACGACTCGCCCTGCTCCGCCTTGTAGTCGTCGCGCAGTTGCACAAGCTGGAGTGCGCCCAGCGCTGCAAGCCCGTATATCGGCTCGTAGGTCCCGCGTTCAGCCTCGCGCCGCGCCGCGTGTTCGTCGAGGAAGCAGTCCTCGGTAAGAAAGCGGATGGCTTCGTCGATCCGTTGGTTTGGCGCCGGGGCTCCACCGCCGGTCTGATGAAGCCGGATCGCGACGACAAGCCGCCCGAGTTGCACCAGGCGATGTCGCCAGTTCAGGAGCTGAACGCGATCCCGCGTCGCACCTTTGGGAAGCTGCTCGATCGCGAGCTGCGAGGCATAAAGCGGCCAGCCCTCGACCAAGGCGATCGAGTGACCGCGAACTCGTAGCGACGACAGTGACCCCTGTTTTTGCCGCAAAAACTGCTGCTGGGTCAGTCGTCCCGGCGCGACCTCACGCAGGACGGTCAGCAGGATCTGCGAACGATTGAGCAGCTTCAGGTGCTCGGCGATCTGTTTCTTGTCTTTCCAGTTGGGATCAATCGGGTCGTACTGGAGCAGCGGCTCTCGATCAGGCTCGAGCTGCGCCGCCGTGACGAGCTGCAAATATCCAAAGCGATAGGGCGGCATCTCCACCACGCGCGGTCGTTGCGTCGGCAGCGGCAGACCCGAACCGTCGGCCAGAAGTTCAACCACGCGGTGCACTGCTTGATCGACGGAGCTGGCCAGCTCTTCGGGCTTCGGGTGGTCTTCTTCGATTTCGCGCAGCGCCTCGCTCATCGCCCGGCTTGCGCTCTGGTATTCGCTGATTTCGCGCGCAAGCTCCTCGATCTGTTGCTTCGTCCGTGCGTGCGCGGCTTCTGCGACGGCCAGTACTGTTTCGAGGGGCACATCGAGAAGCTCGAGCGCGCGCAGCCTCTGCATCAGGCGATCCCGAGGCTGCGCCCACTCGCCTTTGCTGCGTGGCAGAAGATCGCGCGACAAAAACGTCGCGTAGTCGTCAAGCGCTCGCTGTGCCTCTTCGCGCAGACGGGACACTTCTTCGCTCTGCTTGGGATCAGGTCCGCGCAGGCCAAACAGCAGCCGAGGCAACACCGTCGCGACAAAATCGCGCGTCTGCTGCGTCACCTCGATCGCTCGCCGGACCCACAGCTCTGGTGGATTCTTTAGGTTGCGCTGCGCTTCCTTGAGCACTGTCGGTACGGCCTGCAGTCGCCCACGAAGCGCACGCAGACCGCTGCCCGTCGCCAGGCTGCTCGTAACCAGCTCGTCGAGTCCCCACGCCACCAGTTCGGCATAAAAGAGGGGACTTTTTTCATGGGCTCGAAGCTCTTCTCGCTCGATTCGCAGCGCTTCCAGTCGCGCCAAAAGAAGCAGCGTGTCGAGCCGCTGGGTGTCCTTTTCGGGACCATCGGGAATGGCAAGCAGATCCAGCCGTGGCGGCAGCGGCGGAGAAAGCCCTTCGGCAAAGCGTGTGGCACGATCACTCATGCTGCTCAGCCGGGCTGATTCTCGCCATACCGCGTCGAGACGGACGTCATCGAGTCGATCATCCGACGAGTGATCACCCACCCAGGTCGCATGAGTCGGGGAAAACTGTAGCTCTCCGTCCAGCTCTTCCAGGACCAGCGACGCCAGGCTGCCGACCCGAATGCCACCGTCTGTGGGAGCCGCTTTGGGCGTTGAGCGCACACAGCCAAGCTGGGGCACGAGCCAAAGCAACCCGACCAGCAAGGTGACGCGCTTCATGGTCCCACAAGGTACTTCTTTTTTTCGGCAAAAGCCCAAGAGAAGCGCCGAAATCAGCCCACGCACTGCGACGAAGCCGACCATAAAACGCCAGAGTTTTGATATCCTGAGAGAAGGTCGAAAGATGGCCAGCAAACCGTCCGAGCCACAGAAGGGGATTGGTGCGGCCGATAAGGCTCAGCCCACGGGCAAAGCCGCACCGGTGCAGCGAATCAGCAACGTCGATGGCAGTTCCGAGGTCGAGGCGACCGCGAAGGCCGCTCCTATCGGTGAACTCCAGGGCATTGCTGGCGTGGGCAAAGCGCTCTCTACCGATCGCGTCGCCAGCATCGCTGATCGTCTGCGTCGAGGTGTTCTAACCCCGGCGCAAGCGGTGGAGGAACTGATCGAGGACACGGTGCGAACGAGCATGCCTGGGCTTACCGCATCGTCGCCACTCCGTCAGAAGCTTCGCGAGATCCTCCAGAGCTATGCCAAAGACGATCCGTATCTGTTTGCCAAGGTTCGACGACTATCGGGGGATCAGGAATGAGGCGTAGCCACCAGTTTCTCGCCGTCGGGATGGCCGTCTTGATGCTGATTACGAGCGCTGATGCTCGCAGGTCAGACAAGAAGGGCAAAAAGACCGACGCCATCTCCACTCCAGCGGGCAGCGCAGATGGCAGCGACGCCAAAGCGGGCGATAGCAAGACCGATGAAAAGCCAGCGCCAAGTGAGGACAAAGCCGCCGCGCCCGCAGCCGATGCCACACCACCGGCAGGCGGAGCAGCGACGGCAGATGCCAAACCGGCAAAGGAGAAAAAGGCCAAGCGACTGCGCTCCACGACGCTGCCACTATTGGAAAAGAACTTCCCTGAGCCCGTGTCCGTGGCGTTGCAGCGCGAGATGTCCGATGCACTCAAGCGCAACCAGCGCCTCGATCAGAAGGAACTCGACGTCCGCCTCGCAGAGTTTGCACAAGAGATGCCGTTTGATCAGGTCGAGCTTGCCCGCACCGCGTACCAAAACGGTCGCGACGCCTTCAACAAGCTCGAACTGGACAGCGCGATCATCACGCTTTCCGACGCAGTGGACCAACTGATCGCAGTGCTGCCGTACATCAAGAAGCAGGAACTCGCCGACGCGATGATGGCGCTCGCCGTCGCACAGCAGCAGCGCAACAAGAACCCAGCGATGCAGGCGACACTGCGACGACTGGTCACTTGGCGCCCGACGTACCACGTCGACAACGATCAGTTTCCGGCGGCGATCAATGACCCGCTCGAGACGGCGCGAACCTTCGCGAGTCAGCAGCCGCAAGGCCAGGTCAAGATCCTGTCCGAACCACCCGGAGCACAGGTATTTGTCGACGGAGAGTTTGCCGGCACAGCCCCGCTGACAGTCGAACATCTCACCGTCGGTGAACACTACGTCACGTTCAAGAAACTGGGCTACAAGCGCGGCCTGCGCGTCGCCAACATCGTCAAAGATCGCCCGGCGCAGATCTTGGGCAAGCTCGATCGCTCCGAAAAGTTCCTCCTCGTCGAACAAGCGATTGCCCGCGTCGGCCCGACAATGGGCGCCAAGCGGCTCGACAAGGTTGTGGATAACCTGAGAGAGACGCTGTTCCTCGACCATGCGATCTTCCTCAAGATGCAGCGGACGGCGCCCCAGTCGAGTGGCGTCGAAGACGTAACTGTAAGCGCTTATCTTTACGATCTCCGCTCGCGCAGCCTGCTATCGGAAAAGTCCGAGCGGGTGAAAGTGCAAGGCGGAGTTCCAGCCGAAGGCACGATGGCGCTTTTGGCGGACAAGCTGTACGAAGGGGTGGACTACGATTCCGTCGAGGTAAAACCCGACGATGCGCCGATTCCCGTCGCCGTAAAACAGACGCCGCTGTACAAGCGCTGGTGGTTCTGGACGGCGATTGGTGTTGTGGTTGCCGGTGGAGCCAGTGCCCTGGCCGTTGGACTGACGCTGCGCCAGCCGAGCTGCCCCGACGGCCACACTTGCACCGGAAACCTCGTCTACTCGCTGACAATACCGTTTTAAGCTGCGCTCGATTGCGCAGGCCCAAGTCGCCCGCGAAGGAGCTTCGCCATGTCGACTTCCGACGAAAGTCCCCCGCCGCATCCCGACTCGGCGCAAAAGCCATTTACCGCCCTCCTCGCCGAAGTGCGTGAACCAACCCTCGTGGACTGGGAGCGTGCCTGGTTCGGAATGGAGCCGACGTTTACCGACAGAAAGACGCTGAAAGTCTGGCGTCGATCGTCAAAAAGCGAAAAGTCCGAGATCAAGTTCTTCAACCATCGCTACGTCCTCGGAATGGCAGAGAAAGTTGCGCGGGCGATGGAGCGCAAGTACAAGCGTGCACTCCGTCGGAGCGACACATTCTGTCTGTTCGACCATGTGGCACGCGAAGAGGACTTCGATCAGTGGGGGGTGCGGCGACAGAATTTGCACTTTCACTGTCGTGGCGAGGGACCGACCTTCACTGTGCGCCTGGGGCTCGACCCGGAAGTGTACGAATTTTCGATCAAGCCAGTGCCCGTCGAGTGGCTGTACGACGATCGCTTCGTCGAGTTTTTGCAACAGATCGTCTGGGATGTGCCGCAGCGTTTTGGACTAAATCCAACACTAGGACAAGGCGGCTGTCAGTTTTCGATCTCGGCCAAAACTTTCCTCACCGCAAGCTTGCTCTGCGACGACATCGCCGACAGGCTGAACCATCCCGAGCTGTCGTGTTTCACACTCGACTATCCGAACTGCGACGATCGCTGCTTCCGTGCGACGAAATCTCGACGGGCGGCCTTCCTGCGGATCATCGAGCAGTATTGGGCAGGTGCATTTCACCCGCGCGCGCTCGGTCCCATCCGAGTCGAAAACGCCATCCTCGATCGCGGTTTTTATCCATCGGCCAATCCGCCATCGGGCCTCATCTCACGCGAGCACCACAGCGCCGGGCCCGTCGGTACGCTGCAAGAGGTCTTTCAGACCAACTTCGCATTTGCCCGCGCCGTGCGGCTTCTGGCGCAGAACATCCATCCCGGCTATTGGCAGAGCGCGCATCCCGA
>CAYTGC010000085.1:0-19065 GCA_964437195.1 uncultured Myxococcales bacterium
CCCGTCGCGCCGGCTCCTGTGTATCGGCCTGCGCCAGCCTACACGCCGCCCACGGTCGTGTCGCCGCCGCCGCCGCGTGGTTACGGTGCGCCTGTCTATACGCCTCCACCGGCGGCTGCGCCTGGCTACCGTCCCCCAATGGCAGCGCCCGCGCCTGCGCCCGCGCCGACTGGTGGATATCGTCCACCACCGGGCCCACCGGCAAACCCACCGGGCCGTCCGATGGGTGGTCCACCGCCGTTTAACCCCGGTGGTCCGACGCACCGAGTGCCGGCTCCGGGCGGATTCTAGTCCGTCGTCGCGTCATTCCTGCTTCCTCCTTGCCGCCTCTGATACAGTGCGCGGCCATGCTTCCTCGTTATCTGTTCGCTGATGTCGACGACACCTTCACGGTGCGCGGCGGCATTCATCCAGAGGTTCTTGACGCAGTCGCTCGCGCTGAACGAGCCGGCATGGAAGTGATCCTGAATACCGGACGACCGGCTGGCTATGGCGCGACGCTGTTGGCGTATCTGCCCATGGTGAGTGCGGTCATCGTGGAAAACGGCGGCGCTTGGCTCGATCGCCACACGCCTGCGCCTTCGGCCCAAAGCCCGGGCGGAAGCACCACGAAGACGCACACAAACGAACACGGGCTCCACTTTTTTCGGGCGCTGCCGGTGGATTTGCGGACGCGGCTTTCCGCGCTGCAAAGACGGGTTGCGCGGCGGCTGGGGCGAACGTTCCAAGCGACGGCAGACAACCAGTATCGAGTCAGCGATTACACCGTGGTCCGCGACCTTCCCGGCGGGACCGAAGGGGCGGCGCTGCTCGGGGAGATTGCGCGGCTCGTCGATGAGGAGAGCGAGTACGAAGGGCAGATCCTGGCCAGCTCGATTCACATCCACTTCATGCTCGATGGGACAGAAAAGCGCAGCAAAGCCAGCGGTGCGGAGCATCTGCTTGCGCGTCGAGGTGTGTCAGACGCTGCGGGGGAGCTGGCTCGCAGTGCGGTGTCCGTGGGGGATTCCGCCAACGATGCCAGTCTGTTTGCGCCCGGACGCTTCGCGCTGTCCGTTGGGGTTCGCAACATCGAGCGCTACCTGCCCGAGCTAGGCGAATCGGTACCGCGTCACATCACCGCTTCCCATGAAGGACTTGGGCTGTGTGAGCTGATCGGCGATCTGCTCAGCGGTCGAATTGGCGTCTAGGTCCTCGAGGCAGCTGCACAGACCGGCTAGTGCATCGGGGTTCCGGTGCGCTGATGGTAAAGGCGCAGGACATCGGCAGCCGTCTCCTCGATGGCTTTTCCCGTTACGTCGATGACCGTCCAGTCGCGGTGGCTGCGCAGCACGTCGCGGGCGTAATAAATCTCGCGCAGGATGTAGTCGCGCTGGCCGTAGCTGGTGTCCGTTGCCATGTGGATGCGGAGCAGTCGTTCCCGACGGATTTGCAGCAGGGCATCGGGCTGGATCGTCAGGGCGTAGACGCGCTCGGTGGGCACTTGGTCTAGCTCGGGAGGGAGCGGCAAATCGAGCACGAGCGGAACATTTGCGACGCGATAGCCTTTCTGTGCGAGGTAAATCGACAGCGGCGTTTTCGACGTTCGGCTGATTCCCAGAAGGACGAGGTCCGCTTTGATCAGGTTTTCCGGGCAGCGTCCGTCATCGCTCTGCACGGTAAATTCGATGGCTTCCATGCGGCGAAAGTAGCTGTCCGAAACGGTATGCAAGAGCCCGGGAACCTCGCGCGGCTCGACGGACAGAAAGCGCGCCATGGTTCCTAGGAGCGAGCCGATGAGATCGACATAGGGAACGCCACGCTGCTCGCACTTGGTCTGGAGCACTTTGCGTTCTTCGCCTCGCACCAGCGTCGAAACCACCAGACCTTGCGCCCGCTGCGCATTGCCGACGACCACATCCATATCCAGCTCGTGGCGCAGGTGCGGAACCAGTCGCAGGTCGGTTGCGCTTTCATGCAGGTCGAACTGACGCAGCGCGGCGCGCACCATCTTCTCGGCGGTCTCGCCGGTCGAGTCAGACACGATGAAGATTGTGCGCAGGGGGCCCGTTTCCGCCATGTTGTCGCTACGGTAGCACCTTTAGTCGCCGAGTCACGGACGCAGTTTCGCCGTGCTGCGCCATCCTCCAGTCGATGACGCGCGGACACTCGGGGTCGGGGGCGCGCATGCTGCCAGTCTGGTGAACCGCGACGACCCGACAGCCGCCGCGACAGAGAGACAGATAGCGACACGATCGACACGGCTCGTCGGCTTGGCGATGCTGGCGAAACGGCGGAAATGCGTCGTTTTCGGCAAAATAGGGCCGAAAGTGGGTCAGTTTCACGCTGGTTGGGGCAGCGAAGCTACAGGCCGAGAGCTTGCCGTCGGCACGGGCGGCTGCCAGCAAGTCGCCACCAGCGCAGCCATAGATCGACAGAAAGCGGAGTAGCTTGTCATCGAGCTGCTTGTGCGCCACAAACGGAACCAGCGAGCAGTCGAGCCGCGTCCGCAGGCGATTTTTGCGCGACAGCGCGAGCACGGTGTCGACCAAGCTGCGGTGCTGCTCATCGGTGCAGCGCAGCGTCTCATAGGTCTTCTGACTGGCCCCGCGACCCGCCGGTTTGAGCCGCAGCAGCTCGATTTCCGACGCGCCGCGCTGCTTTGCATAGTGGAACAGATCATCGAGCAGCGGGAAGCCGACGCACGTAAGTACAGAGTTTATGCCAACGTCAGGGAAGGCGCGAAGGAGTGCCCGCAGGGCCCGATCGGCCTTAGGAAAACCGTCGAAGCCACGAACTTGGGCGTAGGTCTTGCCGATTCCGTCGAATGAGACGTTGATCTGGCCAAACAGACCGCGCCGCGCGAGCTGGCACACCCGATCCAGCACTTCCTCGCTGTAGAGGCCACTGGTGGTGAGGTTGGGAATCACGCCGCGCTGCCAGCAGTGTGACAAAAGCTCGCCGAGCCAGGGCAGGTGAGCGCTCTCGCCGCCGCCGAGGGCAACGTGAAAGACCCCAGCGGAGCCCAGCTCATCGATGGCGGCGCACCACTCGGCAAGGCCCCACTCCGATGGTGTGCCCTGCGGGGATGCGCCGGTGTAGCAAGTGGCGCAGCCTGCGTCGCAGCGATTGGTTAGCTGCAGGTGTGCCTCGAGCGGTGCGCTGAGCGGCGTGGCATCGTCGAGTGTGGGCTCGGGCCCATCCCACATGTTTTCGGGTGGGGTGCCGTAGCCGAGCGATCGTGCGCGCTCCCGATCCACGAAAACCAGCGCCTGCGGCCAGCCAAACCGACCGCCCGTCTGGACGATGCCGCCGAAGCGCTCATAGCGGAATGGGCGCGGGCTGGGGAGCGTCCTGCGACTTCGCCATCTTCTCCAAGCTGCAAACACTGTCGCACAGTAGCCGACTATTCTTTGCCTGCGACCTGGGTTTTCGCGCTGTTTGCCGCATTCCACTCTTTGAAGGCCCGATAGTCGTCGTTCACCTGCTTGGCATAGAAGAATGCGACCTGCCGGACCCGCGCGAGGAATGCTTGCCGCTGCTTTTCCGTCGCCAATTTGGCGAGCAGCTCTCGTTCAAAGTCGTAAGAAATGATGGGGCACGAGTCCTGATCGGCCCTGGCGTGCGAGGTCGCCAGCACCGCGGCCCACTGCTGCACCAGCGCCGACGCACGCTGCGGATTGACCAGATTGGTCAGCTCAAAGGCGTTGCGTACGGGCGTTCGCTCACGCACAAAAAAGCGCTCACCGAGCGCAGACAGCGTTCCCAGGTGTTCGTCGGCGCGATAGCCCATGGCGCGATAACCAAGCACGACCCGCATCGCCTGATCGCTGGAGATCATCGATGAGAGCTGGTCTCGTACACCGCTGTCCATATACTGCCAGCCCGCCGGCTGCGACTGCGCTTTGATGTCGAGGATGCGATCGTCGTCCTGGCTGGCTGAGACTCCCTCGATCAGCAAAAAGTAGCGCGTTACCCCGAGAGAGCCCATGCCGCCGCGGGTCTTTTGGACGACATCTTTTATGCGAAAGTACGACGGAATCTGTCGCAGCCGACCCGTGAGCGTCGCTTGGTAGCCGGGCATCGCTGCTTGCAGCGCCTGAATCACCGACGCTGACACCGGCTGCACACCTGGTTTGTCGGGGTCAAACATTCGCTTTCCCGACGCCACTGTGGTCATCTTCTTGAGCACGCGCAGGTGGGTCTGTTCGGAAAGCTGCGCCATCCAGTCGGACAAGAAGCTCGGGGTATTTCCGACGGCGAAGGTCGTCACAAGCTCGCTGGCGTTGTCCTGGTACCCGCGCAGTGTGCCGAGGTAGCTCGTCGCCAGTGCGTCGATGAGCTGTTCCTGCGTTCGCTGGGGCAGACCGCCGTTTTCTTGGATCGCGAGCAAGATGCTGACGGCCATGCGCCACAGGTCGAGCTGGTAGTCGGCAATCAGCGCGTCGTCGAAGTCATCCAGATCGAACACCACCGTGTTTTGGTTGGTCAGAAGTGCGCTGATGTTGTCGCAGTGTGCATCGCCTTGCAGCCACACCCGCGTCGTCGGTCCGCCAAAGGTTGCAAGGAGCGGCGACGTTCCGTAGTCGGTCCAAAACAGGTGATTGGTGGCGCGGAAGAATGCGAAGACAGACTCCGACATCATTCCGTACTTTTCGGCGCGGAGCTGCGGCGGCAGGCTCGCGTTGCGCTGGTTTATCTGACTCACCACCCAGTCGGCGCGGACCTCGGCGTGCGACGGACGAGCCAGCAAAAGCAGGGCAAGCAGAGTGAGCACGAAGCTGGTCGGACAGCCGCCGCGCCGCTCAAACTCGTTCCTCTGCCGCCTTTGCAATCCGAGCATTCGTGCACGCCCCCAGACTTCCTGTGCACAAGCCGCCGTCTGCGCCGCCGCGACTGCGAACAAGCGCAAACACCTCTTATCGTTACAGGTATGGCCACAATTGGGAAGGACTCCTTTGTCGGTTGCGCATGCCTGCTGTGCCGTCGGAAAAAAGGTGAGCAGCGTGCCTACGTTTCTGCCGATGTAGATGCAGGCCCAATCGGCTCCGCGCCGATTCCTTGACACAGTGGTAGTGGCCGGTAGTACGGTGCGCGCTTATGAAGCGTCGGCTGTTAGGAATCGTTGCCAAGATCAGTCTGGTTCTCGTCGCATGTGGCTGCGGCGAAGCGATCGATAACTTCAAAAACAGTGATCACCAAGGCGCCTTCATCCTGGGGAAGGTGCGCGGTATCGCGTTTAACATTCCGCTCCGCGACGTAAACATCTGTCTGCTCGATGACATGGATCGCCCGACGGAGTGCACAAGGAGCGACGCGGGCGGAGAGTTTGTGTTTTCGAATCTGCTGGAAGGGAGCCAGCAGCGCGTTCGGATGGAAGACAGTGGGTACTGGCCGCTTATCGGAATGATAAATACGCGGCGGAGTGTGGAAGGGAGTCCGATCTGGGAACCGGCGATGATGGACAACTTTGTCGTCGATCTTCAGGCAAAAAAGGTCGAAGACAACTTCGAATCGGGCACCGGCCTGCTCTACTTTGAGATTCAGGAACCCGATGGGGATGAGTGGAAAGGTGCTTCCGACCGAGTGGTATCGAGCGACAAGCTTGCGAGTCCGTACTACTTCAATGACAGCAATTGGCTCGACAAGAATCGCAAAAACACCGCCAGCAAAGGGTCGGCGATCTTTGTGAATGTGAAGCCCGGCTGGTATCCCATCAAACTCCCGGACGGCTGCTTGCCTCACTGGGGCTTTGATCTCGACGAAACCGGCCGGATTCCTACCTATGTCGCGGCGGGATCGGTCACGGTTCTTAACGTCCGCTGTCAGTAGTTTCTGGGCTTTGGCGAAGGCGCTATCGCTTGCGTTTCCGCCACAAAGTAGAGCTATCAACTCCCAATATCGAAGCGGCTTCCTCTTGCGTCTTCGTGCGTGAAAGGACGCGCTGGATGTGTTCGCGCTCGATCGAATCGATGGTGAAGTTTCCGCCGAGAACCGGGCCGCTTGAATCGTGCGCGCTGATGCGATCGGGGAACGCAGCGGGCTCGATGATTCGGGCGGGCCACAAGATGGTCGCACGCTCGATTGCGTTGCGCAGCTCGCGAATGTTCCCCGGCCACGGATAGTTCTGCAGCATGCGCTGTGCGGCAGAAGACAGTTCCATCAGTGGTTTGCGGGTTGCGCGCGAAAAGAACGACAAGAAGTGGTGCGAAAGGGGAAGGATGTCCTCGACCCTCTCACGCAAGGGAGGAATGGGAATTTCCACCACGTTCAAGCGGAACAGCAGATCTTCGCGAAAGCGTCCAGCTTTGACATCCTGTTCCAGGTTGCGATTGGTGGCCGCAATCACCCGAACATCGGCCCGCCGGGTAAGATTCTCACCCACGCGCTCAAACAGTTTTTCCTGAAGAAAGCGCAGAAGCTTCGCTTGCAGCGTCGGTGAAATCTCGCTCACTTCGTCGAGAAACAGCGTCCCTCCTTGCGCGCACTCGACTCTTCCTGCTTGATCACGAACAGCTCCGGTAAATGCGCCGCGCGCATGTCCGAACAGCTCGCTGGCCAGCAGATCTTCCGATAGCGTGGGGCAGTTCACGGTCACAAATGGGCCGCTGGAACGCTCACTCTGTGCATGGAGCAGTCGCGCCAAGACGCCCTTGCCGGTGCCACTTTCTCCGCGCAAAAGCACGGCGGCCTCCGCTGCAGCGACCCGTGAAACCACATCGAAGACCGAGCGCATCATGGGGGATCGAGTGAGCAGATCTGCTTCGGGGACATCGTCTGCCAGCTTGTCTTTCAGCTCGGCAATCGTGCGGTGCAGATCGCGCTTCTCGATCAGCTTTTCCACCACACTGCGGATCTGCGCGGGCGTAAATGGCTTGGCCAAGAAATCGATCGCGCCGCGCTTCACTGCCTGCACGGCTGAATCGACCGTGCCGTAGGCAGTGATCATGATCACCGCCAGATTGGGACACTCACCAAGCAGCCTGGGAAGAACTTCCAGACCACTTCCTTCCTTCAAGCGGAGATCGAGAAAAGCCAGATCATAGGGCTCCGCTCGAAGTGCGGACAGCGCTGCATATTCCGTCGGAACCGCCGTCACCAGACAACCCATTCCTTCCAGGCACAGGGTCAGCGTGGTCAGGATGTTCTTTTCATCATCGACCACCAACACCCGCAGCGGTCGGCTTGATTTCTGTACGTCCGTCACGGTCGCTCCAAGTACGTCTGAACGTAGCATCACAGCCGGAACAGCAAGGCAAAGATCAGCTTGGTCTCCGCGCGGACCAGATCAGGAACAAAGCCGCTGGACGCACAAGTCGATATCGTGCCGTCCGGATGGTAGAGTCCGCCGCACTTGTATCCATCTGGACCGGTGACACCCCCGGGGCCTGCATAGTATGGAACCGAAGCCTCGTGATGGGATGCCTCTAGCCGGACGGTGAGATTGTCACTTGGGTAGACTGTGAGATTGCTGGACAGATCCCAACCAGAGAACTCTGTTCCGCTGCGGCTGTCAAACGTAGTTGCGGCTACGCCCGTCGGAACCAGCACCAGGTATCTGCCTGGATTGCGAATGAAACCGCCCCCAAACATAAAGCTCATTCGGTTCTTCCAAAACCACAGGTTGTGATACGCCATCGCGGAAAGGAAGTCCTGCTCGCAAGGTCTTTCCTTGCTACAGTTTCCTGGTTCATGTACGCCACGGAATGCAGACACTCCGTCGCCTTCTTCAAAGCCGAGGTCGAACGTGAATGAGAAAGCGGCGCGGCTTGCTCCGTTTGCGTCGCTGCGACTCAGATATCGCAAGAGCAGGCTGTTGTCGGAATGAAAACGGACGCGTCCTGCACTTCCTTGCGTATCGGTTCCTACGTAGCCGTTAAAGACCATCTTGATCCACTCATGCGGTGCATAGTGGACTTGAAAACCAACGCCAGGAAGCTGGTTGAACTTTCCGTAGGTCTGCCAGCCATTGATCAGCCACAGCTCCACTTTCAGTCGATCGGTGGGAAAGATCTGAAGCCGGGCGCCGTTAAAAAACCACGGTGTATTGTCCGACGTAAACGATGCTTGGTAGCCCCAGTTCTCGAACTGGGTATAGGAAAACAGTCCTACGTAGGAAAAGAAAAGTCCCACATCAAGGTTGATGCCGTGGAGCTTGTCGAAGTGGTAGCCAGCGTACGCCTCACTCAGGTATCGGTACACGCCCAGAAGATCGAACTGACCCCGGTTGACGGTCAGATCATTGCGTGGCACCGCTGCGGATCGCGTACCAAACTGGGTGAAGATCCGGCCACGTACATTCCCAATGTGGACATCTCCGCCGACGCCGGCAAAGGCCAGGGTAAGTTCGTTGTGTCGCGCGGTTGCCGTCGATCCGACGATTGTGTTGTCGATCGGTTGGTTCAGCGAAAAGGTGTAGTTTGAATCGATATCGAGCTGGGGTGTGAAGTACTTGCTGTCCAACAGGCGAGAGGTCTGTCGGCTTCCTCCGTTTATCCAGGAGAAATCGCCCCAAGAAAAGGGCTCCGGCGTTTGTGCGTGCGCGGCGTGACCCAGCATCAAGATGATCGCTGCGGCCCAGAAGACGAGGCTCTGTCTCATCTGAGTACTCCGGTTTCCTTGCTGGTAAAGTCCGGTGTACCTGCGCAAGCGGCGTGCCAGCCAGCGCGTCGTCGTCAGCGCTTCTGTTCTGGTTGCAGAACGCAAGGAATGGACAGGATGCATCTTGCATTTTGCAAGCAGCGAAAATGCACGCAACGACAAGCCGTGCACATGCTATCGCCGCGATCCCGCTGTCCGCGAAAGTGTGCTTTGCTTGGGAACGGAAAAGCCTCCATGAAACGCTCTGTCCGTACCAAGTTCCTGCTTTCTCAGCTACCGCTTGTCGTCGCACTGCTTGTGCTGAGTGGCATTGCACTTTCGACCATTTCGCTGCTCGGTGAAAACGCCCAGAACATTCTGCATGACAACTACCGAAGTGTTCTCGCAGCGCAGAAGATGAAGGAAGCGATCGAGAGAATGGACAGCGGAGCCCTCTTCCTAATCGCGGGACAGACCAAGCTGGGAAGAGCGCAAGCCGAGCACAACCAGCGTCGTTTTGAGGAACAGCTTCGCATCGCCGAAGGCAACATTACAGAGATAGGAGAGGCAGAGTCTGTTCGCCAGCTGCGGACGCACTGGACCGTCTATCAGCGGGAGTTTGACGCCTTTTCACATCGAGCAGACACAGAGTCACTGCGTCATCACTACTTTGGATATCTTGCGCCTGTCTTTGTTTCCGTGAAGGAATCTGCGGATCAGATCTTGGGACTGAACCAAAGCGCGATGGTGCGGAAAAGCGACGTGGCACGAATGCGGGCCCAGCGACTCAGCCAGAGCACGACGGTTGCCTCCCTTCTGGCGATTGGAATCGGAATCGTGGCATCTACTCTGTTAACCGCGCGATTCCTTCGTCCGTTGTCACAGCTGAGCCAGGCAGTGCGACAGATAGGCAGAGGCGAACTTGATACGCGAGCTGAAATCGTGGGTGACGATGAGATCGCTCAGCTTGCCAAAGACATCAACACGATGGCAGAACAGCTCGGACGCTATCGTCGCAGTACCTTGTTCGAACTTATCCAGGCACAGCAGTCTGCTCAATCGATCATGGACAGTCTTCCTGATCCGGTTCTGCTGTTTGACACCAACGGGCGAATCCTGAACATGAATCAACCTGCAGAGGACTTGCTCGGTACCGATGGCTGTGCAAGTGCAGACCCGTTGTTGGCACTGCCCGCTTCCCTGCGTGAGGCCGTTCTTCGAGTCCGCTCCTATGTCATGTCCGGCGCTGGTTCCTATGTCCCACGCGATTATTCCGAGGCAGTGGCGAAGAAAAGAGCCGATGGGGATCGCTACTTCCTTCCGCGCGCGACGCCTGTGGCGGGCGAGCGCGGAGGCGTCGAAGGCGTCACGGTCATCTTGCAAGACATCACGCGTCTCCGGCGGGTGGACGAGCTCAAGGACGGCTTGGTTGCCACGGTTGCCCACGAGCTGCGGACGCCGCTGACATCGCTGCGCATGTCGATTCTGCTGTGTCTTGAGGGAGTGGCAGGGCCGCTGACAGCAAAACAGACAGAGCTGCTTCACACGTCACGAGAAGACTGCGAGAGACTACAAGCCTTCATTGATGATCTGCTGGATCTGGCCAGATTGCAGGCCGGTCGACTGGAGATGCGTCGTCGGAGAATCGCCATTCCTTCGCTCCTGACCGGGATTGTCGCAGAGCAGGAGGAGAGCGCTGCACAGAAAGGAATTCGACTCCTGTTCGACAGCCAGCTTGAGGTCTGCGCGGAGATCGAGGTCGATCCAGATCGGATCTCGCTTGTGTTCGGTAATCTCATCAGCAATGCAATCCGGCACACCCCCGAAGGCGGACGCGTGATTGTGCGAGCTTGGGACAGTGGCTCAGCGTTTCATTTTGAGATCTCGGACACGGGACCAGGGATTCCTATCCAGTACCAGGGAAAAGTATTCGAGAAGTTCTTTCGCATTCCCGGTAGCCAGGGCGGGGCTGCCGGGCTCGGACTCTCGATCGCAAAGGAGATCATCGAAGCCCACAACGGAACCATCGGAGTGAAGAGCGAACCCGGAAGCGGTGCAACATTCTACCTTGTCTTGCCCAAGCCCAGTCATGTTGTTGACTCCCTCATCCGACATGGTGACACAGTGTCGCACCGCGCGCTTTCCGTCTCTTCATCCGTGAGAAAATAGTCCGTGACAGGGGTCGGACTTCCGCGCAGGATGAAACAGGGGCGGTCCGCAGCGGGGGTGCGCGGATCGAAACGATGGGGCAGTCGCAGCGATGTCCGCAGAAATAAGAGGCATAAGAAAAGAGTATTATTCGCTTCTGCATCATGCTGTTGCTCCGGCACGTATTCGTCCTCCACGCGAAGAGGAACGCGATGTGGTGGACAGTCCTGCGTCCGTGGTTTCGGCCATCGCTTCCATGGTCAGCGATGAGCGAGCGGAGTCCGTCGTTGATGCCGAGCTTGCGCTCGTCCGTTATGCCCCCGCCGCATTTGTGGCTGGAAGTTGGCTTCGCTCGAGTGTTCAGGTTCGCAGAACCCACACGAGGCTGGGCGAAGCACTACTGGACTCCCTTTATCTGATCTTGGGGGAGGGCGATGTCGCGAGACATCAGGCCAATCAGTACCGCGGTGTGCTCGCCACAATCGGCGTGAGTCTGTCGCCGCTGGGCAGCCTGTCTTTTGTGGAAGATGATCGATTTGGCGAAGCGGACTTTGAACCAGGTGTCGTCAGTTTGAGGGCGGGTCGGCGGCCTTCCTATGATCTAGCTGAAGTGCTCGGAGTCCATGCAGCCATGACCCTTTGGGGTCCGCCACGAGCGATCCTCGATGCAGCAGCGGAAGTCGGCTTCGGTTCCTTCTGGGACCAAGCTGGTAGGGGCTCCGCGGGGCGAGAGCGAGCGACTGGTCTCCTCAAACGCTGTCTTACCGAGTATGCAGAGCTTGGGGGAGCCGACTGGCAGGGCGTGCTCGCAGCGGCACGAGCCTGTCTTGTGGCCCGGCGGTCGTTCGTTGAGAGTCTCCGTCCGACCCGCGTGAAGACGCCGTGGCAAGCCATGCTCGATTTGGTCTTGGGGAAGTCTCGCCACGGCTTCGGTTTCCATGGCCAAGTGCGGCTGTCCGGTCGCAGCTTGGACAGCTTCTTTGATCCCAGTCAGCCGGATCTGCCGGGCTTTCTGCTGGCGCTGAGCAAGTCGCCGTGGATTGTTCCGGGCAGACCAGAACAGAGTCTGCTGCTTTCCAGAACCACACAGTTTGGCGGAACGATGTTCGGCATCTTCGATGCGAAGGAGCTCGAAACCATCGCGGCCTGGATTGCTGCACTTCCTGACTCTGCGCAGCCGGACGCAATGCCCCAAGCGCTTGCGTCAGATCACGCGGATTCTTCCGCTGTTGTGAGCGGGGACGTGCTGGCCGACGATGAGATCTCTGGTCCGCGGAGAGCCTTCGACCCACCCACGCTGTACCATCACTTCCTTCGATCCGCTGATGAACAGGAATGGATCGCGTATTCCCGCGAGTATGTCCGTGATCGACTGTCAGAGGTAGAACTCGCCGGCGACGTCGCGACCCTTACGGATCAGAAGCTGTGGCCTTACAATGCGGCCAAGCTGACCGCATGGGTGGATGCGCAGCTTCATCAGCAAGTACACGGTGATCCAGATGTTGGTGCGGTCGGCCCACAGAATGCGGAGATGGGAATCGAACGGTTGCTCGGAAAGCAGCAAGTGGTTTGGCTTCTGAGTCAGCTTGCACCAGCAGCCATCATCGACGGTGCATGGCTGCAAGGGGTCTCCTCTCCCATCTGTAGTACCAGTTCCTCTGCCGGCATTCTGCTTCAGATCTACCGCGATGAGCTGGGATCTGGCCTTGTCAATCAACACCACGGCAACATCATGCGCAAGGTGTTGGAGGAGCAAGGCATCGCACTCCCGGCTTGTGACAGCCTCGACTTCGTCCGGCATTCTGGATTCCTAAAGGAGTCCTTCCTGACGCCGGTTTTGTGGCTGGCGATGTCTCTGCACACGCAGGAGTTCTTCCCAGAGCTTCTTGGATTGAACCTGGCCATCGAGCTGGCTGGCGTGGGCCGCGGCTACGATCGGGCGATTGCGCTGCTGCGAAAACACGGAATCGATCCCTACTTCTTTGTCCTGCACAATGCCATCGACAACGGAGCCTCTGGGCATACCGCCTGGTCGGTTCGCGCGATCAATCTGTATCTGGATGCGCTCTCGGCAGTTGCTGATACTCCTGTCGTTGGCGAGGCATTGCAGAGAATCTTTCGTGGCTACGCGACCTACGGAAGATCGAGTGCTCCGCTGCTCCGCGCCATCGCACTTCGTATCGGTCCTTCACTGAGCTGGCGGCTTCTTCGTCAGTTTGTGACTGGAACCACTTCAGCGGAGCTGCACTAGTCATGTGCGGAATTGTTGGGGTGCTGGATCTTCGGGGTCAGCGGATGTTTCCGCAGGATCGGCTCGCCAGGATGGCCGCGAGCATCCGACATCGCGGGCCAGACGATTCCTATGGTTTTGTGGATCCTGGCATTGCGATGGCGACCCAGCGTCTGGCGATTCAGGACGTTGCGGCGGGTCGACAACCGCTCGCTGATCCTCATCGCCAGGTGGTGGTGTCCCAAAACGGAGAGCTGCTGAACGCCGACGAGCTGCGCCGTTCCCTGCAAGGCGAAGGTCATTCCTTTGCGACCCACTGCGATACGGAGGTCTGGCCAGCGCTGTATCTTTCTTTTGGGGAAGATTGCTTTGTGCGCGCGCGCGGACAGTTCGCGGTTGCGCTGTGGGACAGGAGGAAACATCAGATCTTGCTTGCCCGCGACCGGGTTGGGATCTGTCCTCTTTATTACACCGTTGCCGATGATTTTCTGCTCTGGGGTTCGGAGATCAAGGCCCTTCTTGCCTCGGGGATCGTGGAAGCAGAAGCCGATCGTGAAGGAATCGATCTGGTCTTCACGCTGTTTGCCGCAGGTACCAAACGGACCGCATTCCGCAACATCTTCTCGCTGTGGCCCGGACATTTCCTGCGCGCCCATCAGGGTGAGATCGCGATACACCGCTATTGGGACATCGAGTTTCCTGGGCAGGGTGAGGAGCGAACAGATCGGGAAGACAGACTGACGGACGAACTCGCGGACTGTGTAGAGCGTGCGGTGTCCCGCCGCTTTGCTTCCGATGGGCCTGTGGCAACGTATCTATCATCGGGCCTGGACTCAACGTTGGTCTTGGCGTTGTCACAGAGACTGAGGCCACGCGAAAAGATCCAGTCCTTTACGGTGGGTTTCGACGGGGCCGGACCTGACGAACGCGCCAAGACGCAGAGAACCGCATCGATACTTGGGGCCGATCTGCATACGCTCGTTCCTTCGGCAACAGACATTCTTGATGCGCTGCCGGCACTGGCTTTGGCCGTGGAAGGCCCGATCATGGACATGGCCAACGCGTGTCTTTTGCTGTTGGCGCAGAAGGTCTCACAGAGCGGTTTCAAGGTGGTCCTGACCGGGGAGGGCGCCGATGAAGCGATGGGCGGCTATGTTTGGCACAAGGCGGCGAAGGTCCTGTCGGCGCTGGCATGTCTGCATCCAGAACTACCGGACTGGATTCGAAATGCGGTGTCCGATTGGGCCGCTGCTGGGACTCCAAAATCGACGCTGAGCCGCCATTTTTCCCCGCTGACACCAGCCCTGCTCGATCTGTATGCACCGCTGTCCCGCGCGCGTTCACTTCTCTATTCCGATGCAATGGCAGACTCGCTGGCAGCCCACAATCCGTTTTCCGATCTCGACATCTCAGTCGAAAAAATGAAGCGATGGGATCCTCTGCATCAGTCGCTGTATTTGGAATACAAGCTGATGCTTCCAGGTCACCTTCTGCTTGGCAAAGGAGACCGGGTGGCGATGAACGCTGGCGTCGAGACCCGATATCCTTTCCTGGATGAAGACTTCATTGCGCTGACCAGCCAGCTTGCTCCGTCCTACAAACTGCGGGGCTTTACGGAAAAGTGGCTGCTTCGCAAGGTCGCAGAGCGGGTCTTGCCGCAGCAGATCGCGCGTCCTGCCAAGACCATGTTCAAGGCCAACTCGCTGTGTCTTTTGCATCCACAGCCGCGCTGGATCGATCAGCTTCTGCAACCGGATTCCTTGCGCAGGACTGGCTACTTTTCCGTCGAAAAAGTCGAGCACGAACGAAAACTGCAGGGGCAGCTTCCGGCGTTTCATCCCCATCGTTTCTTGGTGGATGGGAGCTTCACCGCAGTTGTCATGACCCAGCTTTGGCATCACCTATTCCTCGGTGGGGGACTCTGCGAGCTGCCGACGTTTCAGACTCCAGAGGCTTCCCATCTTCCCATCTTTTCTCTGGCGGGTATCTAACATGCAATCCGAACAAGTTGAACATCACGGGCGTCTCATTGATCTGGTTAGCCGTCGCTGGGAAAAGCTGGACTGGCGGACTCCTTTGCCGCGTGAACAGCTCATCATCACAGAGTCTCACTATATGGATGTAGAGTCCCTGGGACTCGATGCGAGAAGTCGCCGGGCGCTCAACATCCTGTTTGCATGCTTCACTTGTGAGCTGTTCATTCATTTTGAGCGGTACGTCATCGAGTTTCTGGAACACCGGCGCAGCGAGATTCCGTTCATCCCTCCTGCTGCGCTAGACCGCTTCGTTGCCGAGGAGAAAGCGCACTCCGATGCGTTTTTTCGACTCCTGTGCAAGCTGCGTCCCGATCTCTATTCTCCCCACGCGATGACGACCACCGGACTTCAGTTTATGAAGTGGACGCTGGGGGATGATGCAGCGATCGCCCTCGCTCCGGTGGGTTCATTCTTCCTTCTGGCTTGGCTGTTTGAGGAGATCACGATCTACGTTCCTGTGGCGCTCGACAAACAGCCACAAGAGTGCGCACCGATCGTGGCAGAGGTGATGCGGCTTCACGCCAAGGAAGAGCAGCCTCACGTTGCGATTGATTCGCGGGTCATGCACCATCTGGCCAAGCAGCAGCCACGCTGGAAAACCGGCGCCGACACCTTGGCCACCCTGCCACTGCTCGTCTATTCTGACTTGCGGACCCGCACTGGGTGGGAGCGAGTTGTTCAGCTGGCCGAAGCAGAGTTTGGACTCACTCCCTATCAGCGCCATCGGCTGCTGAATCGTGGACCCAGCCAGTCTGATCGAATGGGAATGGCGAGCTTTGCCGATAAGATCGACAAGACTCCGATCGCCCTGGGGTCGCTTCTCGCATTCCTGCTTCGCCGCCAGCTTCGCATGCTTGCCAAGCAGTGATCGGTAGGAACGGCCTTGGACACGCAGCTTCTTTATGTGGGTGATCGTCACGCCATCCTGTCGGCTTGGCGTGATCTGATTGATGCTGCTGAGCACTGCATCCTGCTTCAGATGTACTTGTTTGCGGCGAGCGGTGATCAGACCCTGCTGCTGCCGCGGCCAAGCTCCTTTCCCTATGCAGAGACCGTTGCACGGTGGCTCATTGCCAAGAAGCAGCAGAAGCCAAGCATTTCGATCGTCGTCATTCTCGATTCCAACACGCCTCAGAACCCTGAGAGAACCCGGAGTGGACGGGTTCGCATTCGGGATCTTCTGGAACAAAACGGAATCGTCGTGCTCTGTGCGAACCTGTTTGCAAATCAGTTCCAGCGGCGGCGGCGACTTTATCCGGCGATGAATCTGCATCTGGATCATCGGCACGTTGCGGCGTCGGACTGGGTCGAGGTTCAGAATCGCTGGCAGGCGCTACACAATGTAGAAGACCACCGGAAGAACCTGATCATCGACGGTGGGCGCGCCGCGATCATCACCAGCCACAACCTGTTTGATCCTGCGTACGACTGGTACGAGAACCTGTTTTGGATTACCGGGAATGTGGCGCAGAAGTTGTGGTCTTCTGCTGTGTCTGCACTGGAGGAAGCGCTTCGACTCCCGTCTTCTCTGACTGTATCCGATCGACAGAGACTGCTGAGTTTGTATCGCGGTTCGTCGGGTTCGGATGTTACAGCACCGATGAAGACCCTTTCACCATCTGTGAAAGGGGTTCCATCCTATCCGATTCCATTGGCGACTGGGACTGCTGATGCGATGAGTTTGGTGCCTGACCCGGACTGTATTCTGCTGGAGAACACAGCGATTCGGGGGCGGATTGCAGGACTGCTCGCAGACACGCAACCGCAAGAAGAGATCCTTATCGCCACGGCCTATTTTTCCGATCTGGAAATGTTCTCTCTGATTGAAGATGCCGTCGGGCGGGGCGTCAAAGTTCGGATTCTGATTGACTCCCTGCATGCGCTGCTCTTGCCCCCGGTTACTGCGTGGCTGACAAGGAATCTGGTCAATCATCAAGTGACCCGGCGCGCACTTCGACTGCGTGCGAAGCATGCGGACTCCTTTGCCTTTCGAGTTCATGACTCTCGCGCAGGGGCGATGATGCATCTGAAGACGGTGGCTCGTTTGGGAGTGCGTGGCGTGCTTATCGGGGGGCAGGCGAACTTCACGCCCAATTCCTTTAGTGGTGCCTATCTGGAGACAGACATACAGACCAGCGCTCCACCTGTTATCACGGCGTTTTCGCACCACTACGAGGAGCTTTGGCAACTCTCTGCAGCAACAGAAGGCGGGGCGCCCACGGGCCTGTGGGCGTGGTTGCACGGATGGTTCTGTTCGTTGCTGTTGTGGCTGTTCGCGCGTGTCGGTCTGCGTCCGTAAGGGAATCAGGATGTTTGTCACGCGGTGCAGATTCGGAAGCGTGGAAGTAGCTCGTGGACGATGTGAAACTGGTGTGCCTTCAGCGCGTCGTGAAACAGCTTCCAGTTGCTCTTCAGGAACTCATGGCGGTAGGGAAACACATCGTCCTCATCGTCGGTTTCCTTGACGGTTCCGAGCGCCTGGTGCTTCCATGATCCTTCTCCCTTGGCGATGTACGTGAGCGCCACTTTTCCAAAGCTGAATCCGCCCTGCGCGATGACATTCAGCCACTGCCGGTGACGTACGTGCTCGGAAGGATCGGTCAATGTCCGGATCATCGCTTCGACCACCGTACGATCCGGCTCTGGAATTCCTGGCACTTCTGCGTGTGGGTTGCCCAGCAAGTAGCGACGGAACATTTTGCACAGCGCTTCAAAGGCGGCGATGTAGTCTTTGGGGTTGTCTCGAATGATCCGCTCTCCACGACCGTTGGTGTATCCCCAGACCAAGTACGGACGATCTGGATGACCAAGGACGGAACCATGACCGAGCGGAACGGCCTTGGCGACAAAGAATCGCTGAATGCGCTCGGTCATCGGTAGATCCGGCTCGCCCTTGTCATTGACCAGATCCCGTGCCGCGTTGACGTCATGCGTGGTTCCGGTGAATCCTTGATGTGCCCACGTATCCGTGTAGACGTGGGCCGCGATTCCCAGGCGATGCAGTCCGTAAGGCTTGCCTCGTTCCGCAATGGTTGTGGCAAACATTGCGCGCGCGATTGGACTATCTGGGCGACAGATCAGTTTTTCAATGAAGGCTCCGTCAGGATCGACTCCTTCAGGGAGTCCTCCGTTTCCTGGCAAAAAGTGAAAAGGAACCCAGACCCGGGCACTTCGGAGGGACTCGACATTGCGGTAGTCAAGCATGCGATGCGCAGAGCAGATGCGATGATACGTGGCTCCGTTGTCAAAGCGAATGACTCCGTCGTTGGTTGCGTCATCTACGTACTCCGCTGAATACGCGACGATCTCCGCATCTTGATGGGAAAAGCCAGACAGCCTTGCGATCACGTAGGTTGTGGCGTGGTGCGCATCAATGTTCACGGTGTCCCCCTTCGATCTTGGCGGCTCCTTTTCGGGAGCCCGTTGCTAGTGCTGACGCAGAAGTAGTAGAGCCAGTGCGGCCAGAATCGGAATCAGAATCAGAATGAGGAGAGGAAGGATTCTCTTTCGCAGTGAGATGTGGACCGCTGAGACAGAAGTACTGGTGGTCTGTCCTTCCGCAGCGGTCATGAACGATCCGGTCGGCACAACGAGCTGTCCGGATCTTTCTGGAAGCGTGCTGCTGATGGCCTGAAATTCTGGAATGTCGCGCAAGCGATCACGGACAATCCCTGCATGGGCTGGTCGACGGACAGCATCACGATCGAGCATCTGGGAAAGCAGCTGTTGGAACGGGGCAGAGATCGGCTGTGAAAGCAGAAGGGGAGGCGCGGGCTCTGTGAATCGTCGATGGAGAAGCGCCGTTCCGTCTTCACGATCCTCATAGCGCTTTGCGAAAGGAAGCAGACCGCTCAGAAGCTCGTGCAGGAGGAGTCCGAGCGCGTACACATCCATACGCGGGTCCCCTGGCGCTCCCTCAAACCGCTCTGGTGCCATATACAGGGCCGTTCCCAAATTGGCGTGACTGTCGGTTCGCAGCGAATCGCTCAGAGGGCTGCTGTTTTCCAGAATCTTCGCGATCCCAAAATCCACGACCTTCGCCTGCTCCCCGTCCTCCGAGTCCACCACCACCAGAACATTTTCAGGTTTGAG
>CAYTGC010000086.1:0-18106 GCA_964437195.1 uncultured Myxococcales bacterium
TCGAGGAGAGAGTGCTGATCGGGTTTGAAGTCTCGGTGGACGAGGCCGGCCTCATGCGCAGCCTGCAGACCTTGTCCGGCCGCGATGTACATGCGCAGGATGCAAGATGCCTCTCAAAAAGTTGAGGAATCATGCTAGTTTACCAGGTGGGGGAACTGAGACGGATCGCAGGACTCGAACTCGATCGTCGAGCACCTACATCCAGCCGTGGGATCACGGATGGGATCACGGCGGAACTTTCAGGACTTGACCATTCCCCCGAAAGAGCGTCTAGCATGGGAGAGGTTCTCAGGCGGCAGAAGAACGGCCAGTGCAAAGCGGCTGACTGTTGCTCGATCTTTTGATTCGCTTCCCAAGTACGGAAAATCGATGACCATGCCGATTCCGGTTGCACTCCTTTCGGAGCTGGTCGCATGGAAAGAAGTCTGCCCACCGTCCAGCAGAGACCTTGTCTGTCCAATTGGGAACTGTTCAAAGGATGGCCTTGCACGGCTCCTAAAAGAGGCTACTTGTCCACCACTGTTTCGAGGCTGGCATGCTCTTCGACACACGTTCGCAAGTGTCTTTGTGGAGCAAGGTGGATCGATCGTTGCGCTCAAGGAAAGTCTTTGCCACAGCTCGATCGACATGAGTCTTGTCTATTCCCATCTTTCCCCTGATGCGCTGATTGCCGACGTGGAGAAGATGAAGCTTTCGTGATACCAATCGAGAAGGAGCCTTTCTTTCTGCGTGCTGCGCCCCTAAAATGCCCGCCATGCAGGATGCGAAGAAATCACACCGCAAGACCGATGTGCACCGGCAAGCACAGCTGGCGACCCGCTATGGCGAGCTACCGAAGACCAAGATGTCTAGTTGGTACAGCATCTTCGATCTTTTTCGCACGGTGGTGGACATTTCGATCACAGAGGTGTTCCGCGCGCGCATCGACTACCGAACGCTGCAAGCAATGGAGCAGCCCAGCGTCGATGGTCCTGCGCCGCTGATTCCTCCCTCTGCACCTTCGGAAAAGGACACCGCGACACCAGCGGAGTTTGTTGCGAATCCGAAATTTTTCGATTACAGCGGCTCGGCTCCGTCCGAGTTCTGGTTCGATTTTGCCGCAGACGTTGGTGATGGTTTTGACTCGACGTACTACGTCGCGGCGCTGCTGTCCCAGCCGGAAGTCAGGCCCCTTTCACACGATCCGATCCTACGAGAGGGAGAAAAGGATGTCGCCGCCACTGGCCCGCGAAACCAGGCCGACTCGACGGCGGAGGGCCTTGCTCTGCCGCAGGGCCGGTTCTTGCTTTTAGGGGGAGACGAAGTCTATCCCAGTGCCTCGCGTGAGAGCTATGAGCGTCGGTTTGTTCGTGTCTATGAAGCGGCGGCCTTTGCAGAGTCGGCCCCGGACAAAGTGAGATCGACCCACCTTTATGCCGTACCCGGGAATCACGACTGGTACGACGGACTGGCGAGCTTCATGGCGGTGTTTGCGGATCAGCGGGCCATCGGTCGGTTTCGTACCCAACAGCGCTCAAGCTACTTCGCAATCAAGCTTCCGCATGGGTTCTGGATTTTTGCGGTAGACATTGGCCTGTCTGGAGAGCTGGATCGACGTCAGGTCGAGCACTTTCAGGACTTGGCGCGCAACCATCTTTCCGACGGTGATCGAATCATCCTTTGCATTGCAGAGCCGGACTGGGTGAAGGCTCGTCCCAACATCGAAAACCTTCGCGATGGGCTGTTCTATTTTGAACGCAAGCTGGCCGAAGCACTGACGGTGGATGCGGAAAGCTCAGCTTCGGTAGATCCAGTGCATGCTGCGCAGCCGCCCGCTGAGCACAGCACGCGACGAAGAGACGTAAGAGTGATCCTACGGCTTGCCGGAGACCTTCACCACTATCGGCGGCACACTTCCTATGAGCCGTATCATCCGACCGATGATGAGGTCAGACTTGGATCGTTTGTTCCACAGAATCATCGGGTGATCGAGAACATTACCGCAGGGGGTGGTGGCGCATTTCTTCATCCAACCCACGAAGTCGATGAGGATCGCCGTGATCGCGGGCACCTCAAAGACGGATCCATTCGACAGTTTCCTCCTGGGATCTACAAAGAGCGATCTGGCGACGGAAACGCGGGCGATGCAGAGTCCCACCGTGGGCTGCGATTTGACTTCCAGAAGGCATTCCCAAGCATTTCGGAGTCACGGCGAATTGCGCTCCGGAACCTGGCTTTTGGTCACTACAACCAAAAGATGACGCTTTCGCTGTGGCTTGTGTACGGACTGCTGATGAACTTGGGCCTGTACCTCTACGCCGAGCGGCATTTCCTCTGGATTGGCCTTGTGATGTCGTTGCTGCTCACTGTCTTTGTCTCGGGCACCAAGAGCTACGCAAAAAGCGAAGCAAGTGGTGAGATTGGGGAAAGCAAGCAAGGCAGAACTCGATCCATTTATCACAGCCGGACCCGAATCGCGAAAGCCGGGCAGAGCGGTGCGCTACATGGGCTGTCGCACGTCGTGTGTTTTGGTTCTGTGTTTGCTGGGTTGATCGTGGCGTACGAGGAACTTCACCACGTCATTCTGGGACGCATCTGGCCGTTCCATGAGGATTCGTGGCTGCGGGACTGGATTGTCAGGCCGGACTTTGAGTCCATGTCGCGATTCCTTTTGTCCACTGCGGCTGGTGGTGTATGCGCGATCGTGAGCACGATCATTTTCGGACTGTATCTTTACTTTGCGCTAAACCACAGCAAGCTGCGCCTGCATGCAAATGGTGCGTTTGCGTCGCTGCGAATCGCTGACTACAAGAACTTCTTGCGGCTGCGGGTCACGGCAGAAGGAATCACTGTCTATCCGATAGGAATCCGTGAAGTACCCAAGCGATGGACCCTGGAGATTCCTCCCTTGCACAGAGGAGATGGTCCGAAGCGGCACGGAACGGACGGCGTGTCGGCGAGTCCCCAGGTTTCGCTCTTTTATCCGAAACTGGAAAAGAACGCTTCAGAGGAGCTACGCACGTCGTGGTACGAGCGACTCACCAAGTCGGGTCCGCGGACCGAGCCATTCCTGATTGAGCCTCCTATCGTCATTCCGAAGCGCTAACCCGACTATTCCGTCACGATCCTGCTGGTTGGTAGTCCGAACTCTTTCAGCTGCGGCTCCACCACTGCCGGGTCACCCGCGATCACAATCGCCAGCTGTTCCTCCTTCACATGATCGCGAAGCGCCTTGTACACATCGTTCGGCGCGAGGGCCTTGATGCGCTCCAGTCGGTTTGACCAGTAGCTGTCATCGCGCAGGATGTTCGACTGGGCTTGCTCTGCGCAGCCTGCAAGGGTTTGGCAGGACTCTGTAATGTCGCGGATCATATGGCCGCGCAGCATGGGCATGAACTGCGCGTTTACGTCCGCTGACTTGGCGGCAAAGAGCTGGCTCATGACTTCGCGTGCTGCGTAGCCAGTCTTGCTGGATTCAACCGAGGCAATCAGCCACACGCCCCCCGTCAGCATGTCTGCTTCGTACTGCGGCTCCACTCCGTAAGAGATTTGCTTGTTCTGTCGAAGCTGTTCGTGCACATGCACCGCAAACCAAGTGGTAGCGGTTTCGATCGCGACTGCATCTTGGTGGTCGACCGGCGGGACCGTCGTTCCCACCGCGATCACACTCTGACTGAGCCCTTTGTAGGGAAGGAGGACGACCTGCTTCCCAGTCGGCTGCGGGAGTGTGAACTTGGGAACAACTGGTGCCGGTTCTTCCGAGAGCGTAGCCGTCCCTTTCTTCACCCACGCCATGGCCACCGACGGATTAACGCGTCCTGCGATTGCGATCCCAAGATTTTTTGCCACCGCATGTTGTTTGTATAGTGCTTGCAACTGCGGCAGCTTTAGCTTTCGGACTTGCTCTGCGACTGCCGCTTGTGAGCGGTGCAGTGGATGACCTGAGGGAAAAAGTACATGACGCAGGATGCGCCGAACTGCGCGTTGTGGTGACGAATTCCGGGTCAGAAATTGCCGCGCGGTCGATTCCCGAACCTGCTCAAAGGAGTCCCACCGTGGCTCGCGAATGGCCTGGAGGAGGAGCTCCAGTGCCGTGGTGAAGTCTTCAGATCGGACTTGGAGAGACACTGCGACATGATCTGCGTCCACTTCAAGCTGTGGCGCACTTCCAAGTCGATCGAGCGCAGCCAGAAGAGACTCGTTGTCATCGAAGATCAGCCGATACAGAACATCAAGAGAACCGGCTTGTCCGCTCGGTTCTGTTGCCCAGCCCGCGCGGAAAACCAGCCGAATGTGTGCGAGCGGGAGGTAGCTATCTTGATGTACCAGAAGTTGGATTCCACTCGGCAGACTCTGCTTGGCGAGTCGCGGCATTCTGGTGGAAATGTCAGAGCTTGGTACAGGGCGGTATGCTCGCCACGGCTCCCAACCTCCGCACAGCAGACAGAGAGACAAAAAGAGTGCCCGCTTCATGGCTTCACCTCCGCCTTGGTCTGCGTCGGCATCGCGAAGACAGACACTCTTTTTTGCGGCACGAGCATCTTGGCAATCTGCTGGATGTCTGTGATGCTCACTTTCTCAAGCTGCTCCAGTAGTTTTCCTGCCGCTTTGGGGGTCCCAAAACAGGCATCAGCATGAGCCAGAAGTCGCGCCTTGGCCATTGGCTGCTGGAGCGAGCTGATGAGTTGGTTCCGACGCCATGCCTTCGCTGCGGCCAGTTCCTCTGGTGCGGCTCCTTTTGTCGCCAAGTCGGCGATGTGCTGATCGATTGCCTGAGCCGCCCCGGCAATCGCCGCGCGTGACTTACCGCTCACTTCAATCGCAAACACAGACTGCAAATGGAGAGAGAGAAGATCAACAGAGACATCATCGACGCCGTCCGTCTTTTTCAGCTTGGCGATACGCCCAGTGGTACCACGAACGAGGATGCTAGACAGAACTTCGGCGGCCACATCACCCTCTGTGCACAAAGGCGGTGTCAGCCACTGCATGATCAGACTCGGCTCGCGCCCGATCTGCTCGCTGTGTTCAAGCACAACTTCTTTTTCGATCACGATGGGCTTGGGGTCGAGTGCGACCGCGGGTTTTCCATGAGATGGGAGTGTCTCGAAATATTTTGCGACCAAGGCCTTGGTCTGTTCCAGATCAATATCCCCTGCGATGACCAGCGTTGCATTGCTCGGGTCGTAGTATTTGGCAAAGAAATCCTTTGCTTCTGAGAGCTTCAGCTTGTCGAGCACCGCTTGGTCACCGATCACCATGGAATGATAGGGATGGCTGGACGGAAATGTCGTCTTCCACAGCAGTTCACGCGCGGCGCCGTAGGCCGTGATTTCTGTCCTTTGCCGTCGCTCATTTTTGACAATTGCGCGCTCTTCATCGAGGTCCAGCGCGCCAAGTGATGGGAAACCCATCCGGTCCGATTCCATCCAGAGTATCGGCTCCAAGTTCTCTTTTGGAACGACCTCGAAGTACTCTGTCTGATCAAAGGAAGTCGTGCCGTTGCGTCCGCGCACCCCACACTTTTGCATGTACCAGCCCGGAGAATACGGTCGCATGTGATCCGAGCCGCGGAACTGCAGATGTTCGAACAGGTGCGCGATTCCGGCCCGACCCGGTGGTTCGTGGCGAGCCCCAATCTGATAGTGGATGAGCACCGCGACGTTGGGCTGCCGACGGTCCACATGAAGGATGGCGGTCAGTCCGTTTTTCAGCGGCACGACCTCGGCGGGAATGAAACCTTGCGCTGCCGCTGAAAGAGGGTCTGCCCAGAGGATTCCGACCGCCGCCAATGCAAGCAGATGATTCACCCGATCTCGCATGAATAACCCTTTCCAACATATTACGCTTCCGGCGGGTGATTTCCTACGCGGCCAGCGCGGTCATGCGGTTTCGTCGAGTCGCTGACACCTACACGCATCCATGGGATCAAATACGGGATCACAGCTGCAAGAAGGGAGAGCGATTCCGTCGCTGCGCTTGCACTGGTTCAGACATGCGCAGGATGTCTTGCCATTTGTGACTGGGGTCGCTTTGCCATTTGCTGAGGGTTGTGCCGTTCACAAACTCCATCGCAATGAAGAGCTGACCGTCGACCTCACTGACTTGATAGACGTGGATGACGTTCGGGGCAGATACGCGGGCGAGGGCTTGGGCTTCTCGGATGACTCGAGCCCGAAGCTCGGGGTCTTGCTGTCGCTCGGGGTGAATGATCTTGAGAGCAACCTTGCGGTCCAGCTCCTGATCGTAGGCCGCGTAGACGACGCCCATGCCTCCTTCGCCCAACTTGCGCAAAAGTACATAGCGACCGACGCGGGCCAGGGTTTCCGCCGTTCCGATGTCGGCACTTCTCGCGGTCTCTCGGTTGGGGAGCGTCTTGGCGTCGGGATTTCCAACGGCGAGCGTCTTGTCGGTGGAAATATCGGCGGAGGGCGCCTCTCGGACGACGACAAGGTTGGTCATCGCGAGCGGCTTTTGGGCTCCCCCCGGAGGCGCGCTGCCTGATTCGGCCATAACTTACGATACCGCCAAGCCGAGATGCTGAGAAGCCTTGGCGCGAGGCATTAGCCCAGGATTGGAAAGCGCCGCTCTGCGTACAGTCGGTCCAGCGCCTGCTGCATCCCCTCTCGGAGCTGATAAAAGCAGGTCCAGACCACATCTTGCTCGTCTGCATCCGTGTCGCGCAGGGGCCGCCCGAGAAATCGCTCTGCCCAGGGGATCAAGTCGACGGGCGGCATGATTTGGATGGTGATCTTGGCGGGCAGGGGGAGCTGCGGAAAAAACGCGCCGAGCCACACTCCGAAAGGCAGACCAGCGACGACAGGAAATACGTTGGCGCGGAACAGCTCACGAAAGCGCAGCCGCTCGGCCAGCCACGAGCCACGGGACAAAACGACGAAGGTCTCGTGTACACCCGCAGAAACCACTGGTGTGATCAAAATCCGTCGGCGAAGGGCGTGACGAACAAAGCCGGTCCGATTGCCCAGGGTGATCTGTTTGCGTTCCCAAAAAGGGCGGAACGTCTCGTGCGCAGCGCCGGGATAAATCAGCGCCGAGCGACCACTTTCGATCAATCGGTCGAGGTTTTGGCGATCCGCAAGCACTGCACCGACGCGTCTGAGCGGTCGGGCAAAGCGGAGCACCATGTCGTGTACCAAAACGTGCAGCGGGCGATGAAACGAGAACCGATCGTGCCAGGCCTTGCCGACAAACAGCGAGTCTATCGGCATCATGCCACCATCGTGGTGGCTCACGAGCAGCGTCTGCCGACGAGGAAGTAGCTCGGCACCGCGCACTTCGGCACGAAAGTAGGTTCGCGCGACCGGCTCCACCCAGTCGATGAACTTGCGCGTAAACTCGGCGTCGAAGACGAGCTGATCGCCGTCGCGCTGCTTCTCGCTCGCCGTCATACCCCCCTCACTCGATCCTTCAGCCGACGAGCCGCCGCCGCGACCCGCTCGGGATGTTCAAAGTTGGGCATGTGACCACAGTCGTCGATCACATCCACGTTAGCCGTCGGCATCTTCCGCAGGTGTGCTTCGACGGAGCGATAACGAAGCAAGCGATCTCCCCGTCCCCAAATGACCTCAACCGGCAGCGCCAGACGAACCGCGTCCTCGAGGACATCCGACAGAAGCGCTGGCAGAAGAGGACAGGCATGATAGGCGAAGTCCCAGGCAAACTCGGGTCGGAATCTCTCGGTGACCGACGCCACAAATTCCCCTGATGGGCTGGTCGGATGCGCGACAATCGTGCCCAGAATCGGCTTTGACATCGCGACCATGATGGGGGCCACTAGCTTGGGATTGAGGAGTCGTTCACCGACGCGAGCGAGCAGCTTGGGATAGCGCACAAAGCCCGCCGAGTTCAGCAGCAAAAGCCCAGCGATTCGCTCGGGGTGACGCAGCGCCAGCTCGAGCGCAATCCGTCCCCCAAAAGAATGTCCGGCGATCATCGCCCGCTTGATCCCTAGTTCATCGAGGAGTCCGATCACGGCCTCGGTCATATCGGAGAGCTGCCATCTGTGGCGCGGCTTGGCCGAATGCCCACAGCCAGGCATGTCGATGCCGACGAGGCGCTGGTGTGGTGCGAGGATCTGGGCGACGTGGCGCCACTGGGTAAAGTTGACTCCCAGCGCATGCAGCATCACAAGCGGTGGATCGTCGCTTACCTCGCCACTGTCGAAGTAGCAGAGCACGCCATGCCGACTTGCGCGTGACGAAAAGCGCTCGGGCCAAGCGAAGTCATAAAGACGCATCGGCTCTTCTAGGACACTGACCATGTAGCCTCCGGCGAAGGAATTACATCGCAATCCGCCTTGCTGCCCACTGGTTTTTCACATGGGTCGCGTCTTCGACGAGCCTGGGATCATTGCGAGAACAAAGTCGTGGCTGCTCGGGCGGCGCGACAGCTTACTGGACACCGTTTATCCAGTTGCGAACGGCGGAAAGCTCGTCCTGGGTGAGTGTACCGGCACCCTTTGGCGGCATCGGTGACGGCTTTCCGTCAACGACCCGGAGCATCATCAGATCGCGACGGGTGTCCCAAGACTTGTACGTTGACAAGTCGAGATCCGCGCTGCCACCTGGCATGTGGCAAAGACTACAGAGCCGCGTAAACACCGGCTGGACTGTCGCTTTCCACTGATCCTCAGGCGCTCCTCCTCCGGTGTCTTCCGCGTAACGTGAGAGTTTCCCTTGGGATAGGATCCAAACGTCTCCAGAGGAGGATCCAAGAAGTTTTCCGTCCACAGGGAGCGAAGCGGAGGGCGCGACACGGACTTCCTTTTCGTCCAGAATCGCAAGTCCGTCCCCGACCTGCACCCAAACGAGTCCGCTCGACAGCGCCAGACCACGGATAGGAGCCTCTTTGGAGGAGTAGACTTTCACAAGCTGTCGCTGATTTTCCCGGTACAAAGCATCACTTGTTGCAACAATGACACGTCCGGCTGTGTCGATCTGTGTTGCGACTGCGCCTTCCAGCGGATAGCGCAGAATCGATCCGATGTTGGGCTGAAATACGGTCACTCCAGTGTCGCCAAAGCCGACGACTCTGCCACTGCCACCGCTTATGCCACGGAGCGAGAGCGAAAATCGCGAGACCTTCTGACCATCTGAGACCGCAAGCTCCTGCGGCAGTGCAAAGACCGTCCGAATCTGCGGATCGGATGCAATGACTTCTTGGATGTCTTCTTTCAGAAGTCCATAACGATCGGACACATCTTCCATCACCGAGCGATCTCGGAGCCTGCGGACATGGCCGGTACCGTCGACAGCGACCAGCCACGATCCCGCGAGATCGCCGGCCGGAACCACGGCTGCGGTACGCCAGCTTCGTACGGCGGAATCGGTAACCAGCGGAATGCCCGCCGTAAATACCATCGCGCCTTGATCAGAAAAAACCACGGTGTCTTCGTTCAGATCGCTCACTGCAAAGATGTTCCCAGTGGGTACATCTTTGGCATTCCACTTGAGGCTCCGAACCATTGTTGGGTTGACAGGTAGAAGTTCTTCAGGCTGCGCCGGACTTTCGCCGCAACCAGACAGGAGGAATCCACATAGAGACAGAATGCGCGCAGTTTTGAACATGACTTAATGATCTGCACGCTACTTCGCTTCCGTCAATGGGTGCAGATTGTGACTGGCCCGACCGAGGAAACAGAGTCCTTCTCCGTGGTTCGCAGGCGACGCAATTTTTGGTTGTTTCTGTTTCTAGATCTGACACCGTCCTAAGAGGACAGGAGGGATCATGTCGTACGGCCAGGCCTCGCTTCCAGTACGGAAAAACCGGAGCAGGACATTCCTGCTTGGAGTCTCGCTTGGGCTATGTCTGCTTGGCGGATCAAGTCAGGCGGCAACTGGTGAAAAAACACTGCTGGATTACAAGTACTTCCGAACACTCTGCATCGACTTGCTGGGCAGAATGCCGACCGAGCAAGATCTGCAAGCGTTCGAGAGTCCGGACTTCAATCTTGAGACGTGGATCGACGCACACCTCGGTACTGACACCTATGCCGATCGGCTTACGCGCGTCTATTCCGATCTGATCCGTCCGCAGACGGTGAGCTTCCTGGTTGGGACCAACCGCAATACGCTGGCACGCATCCTGATCAAGGACGATACTGGCAAGGACACCTGGGTCTATTTTCGACCAGGACAGCGCCGAGCCCGTCACGCGCAAGTTCCCAAGACGACCGATCCAACGTATCCGCAGTGGAACAACCTTACGCGCGGTGGATTCTGTCTGCTCGAGTCAGAAACCGGACTCAAATACCCCGACATCAATGCGGCGCTGGCCCCAACTGGAACAGCCAAGCCGGTCGTCAAGGCCGTACTCGATCAGTACACGACGGTGGTGAAGCCGTGGTGGTTGTATGCAGACTATCGCAGCGCCACTCCGATCGACCGGTACAGCGCGACGACGTGGCCGACTCGATTTCCTGGCTACACAATCAACAACGAGCTGCTGAAGGAGTCGGATGCCAAGACCGATGTGATGCAGATTCGTGTCTGCAAAGAAGAAGCGGAAACGGCATCGCAGGCTCCGCAAGATACGGCTCCGGCCAACATGTTGGACTGCCGTACCGGCTTCGGCGTCAGCAACTCCCAAGGCTGCGGCTGTGGTCCTGGACTTGAGATGTGTATGCCAGCAGCGCACTTCCTTCACTCTCAGCCGCGCGCCGCGTTTGTCTCCTCGCGGAATACACTGCTTGGTGTCGATGATCCGACCGATTCCCAGTCGTTCGAGTATCGCACCTGGCAGTCGCTCTGGGTGGCGCAGGAACCGCAAGTCTTCCTATACAACCTGTTCCTTGAAGATCGCGACTTCCGCGAACTTGTGAATGCCAAGTACTCCTACGTGAACGGGCCCCTTGCGCAGTTCTACAAGCTGTCCTCTCGGTCCAACTGGAATGACAAGGATTTGGGGGCCACTTCGCTTCCTTCACCTGATGCCATGCCGACGGATCTGATTCCGCAGCAGGTGATGACGTGGCGCAAAGTGGATACCGGCGTATCGTCGGCAGGTCTTTTGACGATGCCGCTGTTCCTGTTCAAGTATGCAACGCGTCGTGCCCGCGCACATGCGGTGTATTCGATGTTTTTGTGTCGCGACTTTGTCGCTCCCGCTGGGCTGATGCTGCCGCCATCCAAAGAGAATGATCTGATGAAGCGGGAAGGCTGCGCAGCGTGTCATCAGACGCTGGAACCGCTCTCTGCTTTCTTTGCTCGTTGGGCTGAAAACGACTGGAGCTTTATCGATCCCAAGCTCTATCCGGCGCTCAACCCTACTTGCAAACAGACCAACGGATCGATTCCAGCAAGCTGCACAGCTCGCTATGACAACATCTTCTCAAGCTCTACGTCCGGCATGCTACGCGGAGCGTACGCATCGACGGGAAACGCCGATGTTGGGGCCGCTGGAATGGCAGAATACCTGATCCAGCGTGCAGACTTTGCGCCTTGCGTTGCACAGAACATGGCGGAAAGCTTCCTTGGCCGATCGCTCGGAACCGAAGACAGTCTGCTCCGCGATGAAATGACGGCGGCTCTTGTCGAAAACGGGTACAAGGTGAAGCCGCTCATCAAGGTACTCCTCAAGTCCCAGCAGTATCGATCTGCCAACAACCTCGCATCGCAGGTGTGGCGCACGGGGGTGACCCAATGAGAAGCAAGATTGGTTTTTTGTGTGGTGCGCTGCTTCTGTCTTTGGGCTGCAAGAGCGAGCCGACTGAGCAGCCGACCACGCTCGACAAAATTCCTGGCCATGACTCGGTGTTGCAGGACACCACGCACAAGGAATCGCCACGCCTGGTTCCTGCCGAAGCGTACATTCGTACGTACCTGACGCTGTTCGGGGGACTCACTGCGCTGCAGGCCCAGACGCAGCTTGTTGCTGGGGGGAGCGGTCTGTTCGATTCCTGGAGTGCATACCTGGGTGCGCTCGGACTCCCGAACTACTCCACCGATCTGGCGCGCAACACCCAGACCAACGCGCTCATGATCGCAAACTTTGAGCGCTTGGGAGTTGCACTCTGTGACAAGGCACTGGAAAAGGACCTGAAGTCCAATCCGATGGTCGCTGTCGACAAACGGATGATCTACAACTTCGACGTACCAGCGACACCCGTTGATGAAGCTGGATTTGCCGAGCGCTTCGGCAAGCTGCATCGCCGCTTCCTTGGCTATCCGGTGAAGCTAGCCCCAACGGATCGGACGACGCGCTTTTTCACCCTGTATAGCGAAACCATCAAGAACCACAACCCGACGGGCTCCCGGTTTACTGCGGTCGAAGCGGGATGGGCGGTGGTCTGCCAGGGACTGATCCGTCACCCCGAGTTTCAGCTTTACTAAGGGAGGACCCAGATGAACCGTCGCAGCTTCGTCAAATCGATCGCTCTGGGAAGTGTTGCGGGCGCTCTGGGAATGCCCCTGTTTAAGGCATTCGCAGCGCCCGATGTGGCTTCCGATGAGTACTTTATTTTTATCCATGCACAGGGTGCCTGGGACATCACGGTCGGTCTCGATCCGCGCAACCAGCGCATGGGACTTATCGAGCCGGGATCGACCAATACCATCGATATAAACCCGCTGAAAAAGTGGGTAAGCCAGACGACTCCGCTTGATGGTACAAACGCATCGTCCGGCTATTCCTTTGAGCTGGTGCGGCCGCCATCGGGACCGCTTGTGTTTGGTCCCGCCATCGGTGAGCTTCTGCGTCACTATCAGCGGCTTACGGTGGTCAACGGAATCGCCATGAACACCGTTAGCCATCAGGACGGAACCGCATTTTCCTCAACCGGTCGGCACCTCGCGGGAACCAAGACTGCGGGGCCGAGCATCGACACGATGATGGCCAACAGCTTTGGTCTAGGCCAGCTCTTGCCGGCGGTGTCGATCAACTATCCGTCTAGCTTCGTGGGACTGGGACTTGACCGTCGCGCGGTTCCGCTGGCGATTTCCGGTGTCGGTACGCTGGCGGCTTCGCTCCGGCGCTCGGCGCTGTACGAGTCGGCGGCTGCACGCGATGGCGTGACTGCGCTGCTGAGCCAGGAAGCCCAAGACTTGGCGGGCATGTCGGCCAATCCCGATGTGATGACCGGCATGTACCTTCAGTACGAAGGTCTGCGGCGAATGAATCGGGAAAATCTGATCGACCTGTTCACCGATGCATATCTGCGGGGCAAGTACACCAACTTCGCGTACACCACGATGAGTGCGTCGATCAATGCGGCGTTTGCGCTTGAATCGCTCGCGCGCAATGCGACCCGCTGCGTGAGCTTTGCCTACGGCAGTTTCGACACGCACTTTACGAACTATCGCCAGCAGCCGCTGTTGCAGCAGAACTTGTTCGATCTCATCGCCATCATGCTCGACTACCTCGACGTGATGCCGCACCCGACGAAGACTGCAGACAAGCTGGCTGATCACACGCACATCTTGGTCGTTAGTGACTTCTGCCGGACTCCCAACATCAACGCCGCCCAGGGTCGTGATCACTATCCGAACAACTCGGCGCTGATCATCTCGCCAAAGTTCCGGGGCAACACGGTGTTTGGACAGAGCGATCCAGAGCAGCTCCTGTCTCTGCCTGCGAAGCAGTTTCTGGATGGGAATCGCCCGGTTTCCCCAGCAGATGTGCTCGCAACCATGGTGGGCGCGATGGGAATCGATCCCCGCAAGTATCTGCGCGACGGAGAAGTCATTTCTGAGCTGCTGCTCTAGCTTCGGCCAGTCCTTCCAGAATCCAAGTCTCCATTGGTCCTTTGCCTTTGACATCGAGAAGGCCGCGTGAGCGAAGCAAAAATCGCGCGGACAGACGACTCTTCACAGCCTCTGATACTTGAATCTGTCCTGGCAAGCCGTGCGATTCCATTCGTGCCGCAGTGTTCACCGTGTCTCCCCACAGATCGTACGCGAGCTTCTTGCGGCCAATCACGCCGGCCACCACGGGTCCGGTATGGAGTCCGATCCGCATCTGAAAACCATCTGCGCGCGAAGCCATGAGCTTCTGAAATTCCAGCGCCAGAAGGGCCATCACCTCGACGTGATCGGGGCGCGGACTCGGCACTCCTGCAGCCACCATATATGCGTCCCCAATGGTCTTGATCTTTTCGAGTCCGAAGCGTTCGACGAGCGCATCGAGGTCGGTAAACAATCGATCGAGTGTCTGTACTACCGTTTCTGGGGATGCGTGCAGGGCCCAGCTGGTGAATCCGACCAAGTCTGCGAACATCACGGTGGCTTCCGTGGCGGATGTGGCGTGCGGTTGCGTTGGATGTTCCTTCAGCCGTGCGGCGACGCTGGGCGGCAGGATGTTGTGCAGCAGTTCCTCGACGCGCTGATGCGCAGTCTGAAGGGCCCGCTCCGCGCGATCTGCCGCGAGTCCGTAATACACCGCCATTCCCGAAACGAACAGACCGGTTCCCAGCCGATTGCCGAGCCCCATCGCCTTCTGCACCACGCTTGGCAGAGGATGGTTTGGCGGTTTCCCAAAGTAGCGCAGATACAGCACCACGTAGGCCATTGCGGCCAATGCCACCGTCGCAGTCGCCAGCCTCCGATGGTGGCGGGGAAACAGCAGATAGCTCAGCGTCAGACACAAAAGCCAGTCCTGAAAGCCCGCATCCCAGCCCAAAAGGTGCACCGCATAGATCTGATGCGACATCACCTCAAGCTGCATCGGAATCAGCGCCATCAGTCGATGTCCGCGAACGGTCCACTGTCGGGCCACAACAAACAGCAGCACGCTTCCGACGTTGAACCAGGCCAGCTGCTTGGGTCCCAGAATCGCGAACTGCACGAGCATGACCAGGTGAACCAGTCCACCCACCGTCGCGATCTCGCGCACCGTGAGGAGCGAGCGTCGCTCGTGCGCGGAATCGGAATGCCCCAGCGAAGCTTGCCCCGCAAGGTCCATGACTGTGAGCCTACTGCAACTGGGTACGCCATTGGCAGCTTTTCGTACACCCGTTCAGTCAGACTCGATGTTGCTGTCGGTATTGTATCGGTGGCAGCTGCTAGCTTTGCCGCGGGGACGGGGCAAGGCGGGCTGCGGTGCGGGCGACTCCTTGGCCGAGCGCTCGCAGCCTGGCGACAGTGGCTTCATCGGAAAAGTTTCCGTTCTTGTCGAACAGCTGCCAGGCGCGATCGATCGGGGCTGTCAGCGGATGGGTGTAGCCACGCAGCGAGCGCACCGCAAACTCCATTGCGTTGATTGCTTGCAGTCCCTGCACGCCGCCCGCTGTTGCGATAAGTCCCACCACTTTGTCCGTTAGATAGGGTGGATCACTCTTCGACAGAAGCTCCAGCCAATCGAGTGCATTCTTGAACGCGCCGCTCATGCTGCCGTGGTAGACGGGCGTCGACCAAATCATGCCAGCCGACTGCGCCACGGCATCGACAAAGCGCCGGACCTCAGCAGGCGGTTCCATGTCGGGAACAAACATCGGCAGTGCCAGCTCGTGGAGCTGCAGAAGCTCGATCTGGGTTCCAGATTCCTCTGCTCCAAGCAGGGCAAGTCGCAGCGCTTTGACACTCGCCGATTCCGGCTTGAGCGAACCCCCAAGGCCGATGATCTTAATATGATGCATCAAAAATTCCTCTTATTCGAAGCGCTGGCTTTCATCACTGGTGGCGGCGGCGGTGGCAGGCTGGGCAGCGCAGACGTCGCCCCAAGTGCAGTACAGACTCGGCTTGCGAGATGGGTTCCATGAAGACAAGCTCGCTTCAGAACATCCATCGGTAGCTCCACGAGCCGCTGCCGCATATCGTCCGGTCCATACCCAGACAGACAGACAAGCAGCGTCGCCAGGAGTCCTGCCGTAAATGCATCGCCTGCCCCAGTCCGATCCACAACCGTCACGGTTTCCGCAGCAAAATACGCCATTCCTTGCGGACTATCGAGATACGATCCGCGCTCGCCCAGCGTCACCACCACTACGGTTGCCCCAAGTCCGCGAACATACTGCGCACCTGCTTCCACGCTCTCGGTCCCGCACAGAATCGGCAGCTCGTCCTCGGTGAGCTTGACGACATCACAGCCCGCGAGCAGCTTGCGGAGAAGCGGAGGCGCTTCCTTGATCTCTGGCCACAGGTGTGCGCGCAGGTTCACATCACAGCTTACGAGTCGCTGCTTGCGCTGCTTTTGCGCAAGCTCGATTGCATGCAGGGTGGCGGCCCGAGATGGCTCGCGTGACAGCGTGGAAGAACCGAAGTGAAACAGCCGACCTCTTTGGATAAGTGGCGGTGAGACATCCGCCGTCGTCAGCAGCATGTCCGCGGACGGATGACGATAGAACAGGAAGGACCGCTCACCGTTTGCTGCAACCGAAACAAAAGTGACTCCGGTTCGAGCTGTCTTGTGCGCAGCAATTCCGTCGGTGGCGATTCCTTCTTGCGCCAGGTGCTTCTTAAGGAAGCGTCCCATCGCATCGGCACCGACCTGGGTGACAAGCGCGGTTGGGATTCCCTGCCTTCGCAGACCAATCGCCAAGTTGCAAGGAGCTCCTCCCGAGTGACGGACAAAGCGATCCACATCCTCCAGCGGTGTGCCTGGCGTTTCGGGAAACAGATCAACCAGGGCTTCCCCAAACACCACCGCATCGACGGCGAGAGGAGGCGCACCCGGTCGTGTCGTATGCGGGGCGAGCGCCATGGACGTGTGATTCCTTTACACCGCCATGACTGGCACAACACCTGAAGCAGGCAAAATTAGCTGTGGCTCGGTGTAGCGCTGCACCTCTTCCACCGTCGAGCCCGGTGCGATCTCAACCAGATGCAGACCATCCTCGCGAACATCCATCACGGCCAGATCGGTGACGATTCGAGACACGCAGCGCGGCGCGGTGAGTGGCAGCTTGCACTCCTTGACGACCTTGTGATCAAAGCTCCCTTCGGGGGCTCCTTTCACCTTCGCGACGTGCTCCATGAGGATGATCACCCGTCGGGCGCCAGCGACGAGGTCCATCGCTCCTCCCATGCCCTTTACCATCTTTCCGGGAATCGTCCAGTTCGCCAGATCACCGGTCTGTGACACTTGCAGCGCGCCCAAAATGCAGACATCGATGTGCGCGCCACGAATCATTCCGAACGATTCTGCCGATGAAAAGTACGAGGAGCCTGGAAGCTCCGTCACGGTCTGCTTGCCGGCGTTGATGAGGTCGGGATCTTCCTCTCCTTCAAACGGAAAGGGGCCAGTGCCGAGCATTCCGTTTTCCGATTGGAGGATCACATCGACACCGGGCGGTACGTAGTTGGCGACCAGAGTTGGCAGGCCAATCCCAAGGTTTACATACATGCCATCGCGCAGCTCACTGGCGACGCGCTGGGCCATCTGCTCACGAGTAATTGCCATCACCAAACTCCTTACACCGCGGACGACGGACGGGGTCGCACCGTGCGCTGCTCAATGGGCTTTGTGTAGTTTGCGCCTTGGAAGATGCGCTTTACAAAGATTCCGGGGGTGTGGACCTGATCGGGCGGAATCTCACCCGGTTCGACGAGCTGCTCGACTTCTGCGATGGTGATGCGCGCGGCTGTGGCCATTACCGGATTGAAGTTGCGTGCGGTCTTGCGGAACACGAGGTTGCCAAAGCGGTCCCCTTTCCACGCTTTCACAAATGCGTAGTCGGCAGACAGCGCGGTTTCCAGGATGTAGCTTCGCTCGCGGCCCAGTCGATCCTTGAAGACCCGGACTTCCTTGCCTTCGGCGCGAACGGTGCCAAAGCCAGTCGGGGTGAAGAATGCGGGAATGCCGGCGCCAGCTGCTCTCATCCGCTCGGCCAGCGTGCCTTGCGGGCATAGCTCAACTTCGAGCTTCCCTTCGAGGAACATCCGCTCGAAGGTCTTGTTTTCCCCGACGTAGGACGCGATCATTTTGCGCACTTGGCCGTTCTGGAGCAGCTTCCCCAGCCCTTTTCCGTCAGTACCGCAGTTGTTCGAGACCAGGGTCAGCTCGCGCGTTCCCCGCCGGAGCAGCGCTTCGATGAGGTTTTCGGGGTTGCCACACAGGCCAAAGCCCCCGCACATGATCGTGGCACCGTCGCTCACGTCGCAGAGTGCCGAGTCGGCATCTTTTACAGTCTTGTCCATAGCCGCAGCTTGCACGAAACAACCCGGACTCTGCAACA
>CAYTGC010000087.1:0-17919 GCA_964437195.1 uncultured Myxococcales bacterium
GCGTCCACCACAGGACGGTACTTGTCAGACGGGCTCATCGCAATTGGAACAGCGGTGGTTGATTTGGGCGAGCTGGTCGCTGGGGCGGTCGGCATTCGGTGTCGATGTGAACAGACACGTCGTTGTATCCGCGCGAGATTCCGAGCGGCGTGTGCGGACAGGTTTTGCGGAGGGAGTGCTCACGCACGCCGATCCCAAGGCGCGTGCATACACCCGGTCGGAGGCATGACGGCCCGCAACGTGTATGTTTCGCGTGGTCGTCTTTTTCGGTGGTGACAGACACGAGATCATTTTTTCATTCGATCCCGAGAGGTCGCCATGTACACTCTTAGGAGGGGGACTGTATGTTGTTTCGTGTACCAGTTGGTACACCGCCGCAACCACGCAAGGGGGTTGCGTGAACCACAAAATTGGGCTGGTTCAAACCAAAAGCGGAAACGACGCCAAGACATCCTCTCCGCAGAGCGTCCCCAGTGACGCTGCCGACGCGCGGAGAGAAACCAGAATCCTGGTCGTTCCGCTGGTGCTTCTGCTCTGTGCGATCGGCGGCTATCGCTGGTGGGCAGGAGCATCGGCGCTTCCCGCTGGAACTCTTTGGGGACTGATTGGGGGGGTCTTGCTTGGTGCCGGAGTGATGCTCCTTTCTGCGAATGTGTCTGGTTCCCAGACTCGTCGCCGTAGCGCGCAACACCTTGCAGCGGCGCAATCATCGGCGGAGATAGATCGCACCCGTCGACTTACCGACGCACTGGGGCGGCTGAGCTACCTGATCAGTCGCGAGACAGATCCGGACCGACTCCTTTCGGAAGCTTGTCGAATTGTCGTCAAGGCAGGCGGCTTCGCAAGCGCCTGGATCGGTTCGATGGACATCCATGATACCCAGATCCACGTACGGGCCTGCGCCGGTGATGTCACCCGTACACAGCCGGGCATTCTCAACACGACTCGCGAGATTCATTCCGACCACCCGCTGTTTCTGGCACTGACTGATGAAACCGAGCAGGCGTTCATTGTGAATGATGTAGCGGCAGATCCGCAGTTGGCAAACACGCCTGAATGGAAAGCCAATCCCAGCGTCCGGTCGTTCGGTCTGTTTCGGCTGCATACAAACCGAAAAGTCTGCGGCTTTCTCGTGGTCCATTCCAATCAGATCGGCTACTTCAGTACCCTCGAAACCGAGCTCCTGATCCACATCGCGGAAACGCTGGACCTTGCCCTCGATCACCTGGCTGATGAGAAGCGAGGCCGCGCTGCGGAACAAGCCCGCATCGAGCTAGAAGATCGGTTCCAGGCGGCCTTCCGATACATCCCGATCGGAATGGCCATCTCTGACTATCAGAGTGGGCGCTATCTCGACTGCAATCAGGCGTTCGAGCACATCACCGAGCGACCGCGAGAAGAGATCATCGGACGCACAGCGGAAGACATTGGGATCTGGCCACTAGATGTCCAGCGCGATGTTCTTCCTTCCCAAATGGCCGATCACGGAGCGACGCTGGTGGTCGAAACGGAATGGACACGTCCCAGTGGTTCCTCGCTCCACCTGCGGTTGTCAGCCCTGCGGGTAAGAAAAGACGGCCTCGATTTTCTGGTCGTTCTGGCAGAGGACCTGACAGTTGAAAAACAGAAGCAGCGCGCTGAGGCGGAATCGCGAAAGCTGCAAGACCAGTTGGTGGCGATTGCAGCGACGGTGCCAGGGGTTATCTGCTCCTTCAGACTGACCAAGGACGGTCACGTCTCGATGCCCTATGCCAGTCCATCGCTCATGGAGCTGTACGGACTGAGTCCTGCGGAGGTTCGAGACGATGCCACGCCCATCATGTCCAGAATTCATCACGCGGACGCTCAGCGCATACAGCAGACGATTGCGGAGTCCGCAAAGAACCTAAGCGCTTGGCACAATGCCTATCGTTTCGAGCATCCGACCAAGGGCCTGATCTGGGTGGAAGGCCACTCCATGCCACAGACAGAGGCCGACGGCAGCATCTTGTGGCAAGGCTTTGTGTACGATATCACCGCGCGCAAGCGCGCAGAGGAGCTACTGCGACTCAGCGAGGAGCGTTTTCGCGCGCTGTTTCTCAAGTCACCAGTGGCGTACTTCTCCCTTGATGAGCAAGGTTGCTTTGTGGATGTCAACGATCGACTCTGCGAGCTGGTCGGCTACCCTCGTGATGGACTCATCGGAGTGCCTGCCCAGTTTCTGCTTCCGAGCAGCGATCGTGAAACCGCCGGTAGGGCGTTTGCAGAGTTTCTGCGGGTTGGCAAAGGAAGTACGGAGTTTGTCATCGCTCGGCGAGATGGAGCGCAGTTGATCGTCCGCCAAGAAGGCTATGTGCAGAGAGACGAAGACGGCAGATTTGTCAGAACGCACTGTGTGCTCCACGACATCACCGAGCAGCGAAGAGCAGAAGCGGATCTGCGGCTCCGAAGCGCGGCTCTCGCGGCAGCCGCCAATGCGATTGTTATCACAGACTCTGTGGGCGTGATTCAGTGGTGCAATCCGGCGTTCACGCAGATCACTGGTTACGACTTGTCGGAAGCGAAGTCACGATCTCTGGGCGAGCTGGTTCGTTCCGGAGAGCAGTCCCGCGGCTTCTACAAACAGATGTGGGATACGCTCGTCACAGGCAAGTCCTGGCACGGAGAGCTGGTGAACCGCCGAAAGGACGGCAGTCGCTACCCCGAGCACATGAGCATCACGCCTCTCTTTGATGAGAATCACCGGATTACGCATTTTATCGCGATCAAACAGGACATCTCAGAGCAGAAGCGGCTTGAGTCACTGCTCCTCCGTACGCAGCGGCTCGAGAGCATTGGGCGACTCGCGAGTGGTATCGCTCACGACTTGAACAACGTCCTCACCCCGATGCTGATGGCGCCGCTGATGCTGCGTTCTGTGCTCGATGATCCGGTGGCACTGCAGATCATCGATTCGATTGAATCAAGTGCGCAACGCGGCGCCGCCATCATCAAACAGCTTCTTACGTTCAGCCGCGGCCTTCCCGGAGAGAGGATTCCGCTGCGGCTGCGGAGCATCGCGCGTGAGATTGTCAAGCTGATCGAACAGACATTCCCAAAGAACATCACACTTCGGACACGACTGGATCGGGATGTCTGGCCAGTGCTCGGTGACTCGACCCAGCTACATCAAGTGCTTCTGAATCTCTGTGTCAACGCGCGCGATGCAATGCCGCAAGGTGGAACGCTCACCATTTCACTGGAAAAAAACACGCTGGCCGACCAGACCGCGCTGGAGCACGGTGTAAGAGCCGGCGCCTATTCTGTCTTGCTGGTCGAGGACACCGGAATCGGTATCACCGCTGAGGATCTCGACAAGATCTACGATCCATTCTTTACCACCAAGCCACTGGGAGAAGGAACAGGGTTGGGATTGTCCACTGCGCTCGGCATCGTCAAGGGTCACAATGGCCTGATCCTCGTCGACAGCATGCCACTCAAAGGGACGACCTTTCGTGTCCTTCTCCCAGCCCTTGAGTCTGCCACCTCTCCCTCTGCTCCCGGAACGTCTGACGAGCTCCTTCCACTGGGAAAGGGCGAGATGATTCTGGTCGTCGATGATGAAGAGCTGACCCGGCAGATGATACAGCAGATTCTGGAACAGTATGGTTATCACGTTCTCCTAGCCCACAGCGGGCACGAGGCGCTGGAGAATCTGCATAGGAATCCAAACATTCGCCTGCTCCTCACCGACGCGATGATGCCGGGAATGGATGGCGTCACACTGATCCGTCAGCTCAAGGCGCTGTCGCATCGAACGAAAGTGATGGTGATGACCGGACTGCACTCCCAACCCGACATCGTTGAACTCGTGGAACATCACGGTGTTCAATTGCTCGACAAGCCGTTCACTGCGCAGAGACTCCTTCTGGCGGTCCAGCGTGTGCTCGCATAAGTGGATTCCTTTTCCGACCGCCGCCTGCTCCTGCTTTCGCCCTACGGTTTCAGTCTCCGTAGGACTGTTTTCGCAAACAGATAGGCGTCTCCTGGCCACCGCGCCGAGACGTAGTTCCGGTCTTCCACAACAAATGCGGATGCGTCGTCCTGCTCGGTGCCACGGCTCATGAGGTGGATGGGACCGCGAATGAAGTCGCTCGGATGTGCAAGCGCGCCACGGACCTCGTCTTCGACGTATTCGGGATACGTGCGATAGTGACGACCCAGCTTCCACGCGGTCAGGAAATAGCCTGCGCGCTCCATGTACTTGGGCAAGCAGGTGGTCTTCCGACCCCTGAGCACATTGGCTCTCGCTGCGACGAGAACGCCATGGCAAATCGCGCCGACGGGCCTCTCCAGCGCAAAGAATTCCCGCGTCTTGGTTTGAAGTATCTCACTGCCAAGAAACTGACGCGTGGGCGCTGCATGGCCCCCCGGAAGGATAAGGGCATCAAACTGCTTGATGTCGATGTCCTTCCAGGAACCCGCCTGCTGAAAAGCCGGGTCTTTCTCCAGCTCTGCATAGAACCTGCGCGCTTCAGGGGCCGCACCGATCAGACCAAGCCAACCGTCGGCCAGCAGCAGCGGATCTGCTTTCGGAATCACTCCGCCGTTTTCGGTTGTGAAAGTCACGCGATGACCAGCCCGCGTGAGCAGTTTCCAGGGGACGGCCACCTCCGTAACATCGAACCCGTTGTCCGGCAACGGAATCCACACATGTGCCATGGTTCCGATTGGGGCACTGCGTCTCTGCGATGTCAAGGAGAAGTGGGAAGCCGCAGCCACCAAGCTGTCCGAGCGTCCGCAGGCCCGTCCGAAACAGAAGGAGCTACGCACCACCCAACATACGGATGCGTTGGGAATGGCAGGATGGCCAAGGCTACGGACTACAGACCGCAATCAGATACAGGTTGGTATCCGGCAGACAGCAGTTCGGTCCATTGTAACAGTTTGCGTCATTGAGCAAGAACACCGTGGATGCGACCTCTCGGTGTTGTCCAGGGGAGCAGGCGGGCGTATTGATCCAGATCCAACTGCTCGTGCTGTTCGGCAGACCGAGTGCCGCAGCGCCGACCGCAGGCGCATACATCTGCCATTGAGTAAGATTGCAGACCTGCCACGGAGAAGGAATCAACGCCGGGTTCCAGCTACCCCAGGCCATGTTGTTGTTGCAGAGTCTGATGTTGGCGTTGACGATGACTTTGGTTCCGCCGTAGTTCACGCACGGATCGGTGATGCAGTTGCCGCCGCTGCAGAACTGAGGCGACGTGCAGACCTTGCCGCAGACGCCGCAGTTGTTGTTGTCGGTGTTGCCATTCTTCTCGCAGCCATCGGTCGAGTTCATGTTGCAGTCGAGGTAGCCCGCGTTGCAGGCGCCCATGCTGCACATGCCGGTGGTGCACTTCGCCGACGCGTTCGCATACGTCGGACAAGCTTTCCCGCAGCCGCTGCAGTGCGCGATGCTGGTGTTCAGGTTGGCTTCACATCCATTGGTGATGTTTCCGTCGCAGTTGTCGAAGCCGTTGTTGCAGCTGCCGATGCCGCAGTTGCTGGCGGCGCAGCCGGGCGTTCCGTTGGCGATGGCCGGACAGACTTTTCCGCATGTTCCGCAGTTGCCAGCGCTGGTCGCGGTGTTGGTCTCGCAGCCATCGACCGGACCGGCCTTGCACGTTCGGAACGTCCCCGAGCACACCGTCGAACCGCAGCTTCCCGCCGAGCAGGCCGCCGTGATCGCGCCGGTCTGCGGACACGCGTTGCCGCAGTTGCCGCAGTTTGCCAGGTCGCTCGCGCCGTTTGTCTCGCAGCCGTCGCTGGCGTCTCCGTTGCAGTTCAGGAACAGCCCTTGGCAGGTCAGCTGGCACTTGCCTTGGACGCAGGTTCCGACGGCATTTGCGCCCCCCTGACAGACCGTTCCGCAGCCACCGCAGTTCATCGGGTCGCGGAAGGTGTCTGTTTCGCAGCTATCCGCTGTGCTGGAATTGCAGTCTTTGTAGCGAGAACCGCAAATCGTACTTCCGCAGATTCCGTCGGTACAGGTGGCATCACCGATGGTCGGCGTCGGACACTTATACCCACATGAGCCGCAGTTGTTTACATCGCTCGCGGCATTCACTTCGCAACCGTCCTCGCGCACCTGATTGCAGTCTAGCGTCTGACCAGAACAGACTTGGGATTGACAGCCCGAGCCATTGGTGTCGACGACGTTGGCGGCGGCCTCGGGGATGCAGACGGGGGGCTGCGACTCACAAGACGCCAAGAGAGCAACAGTGAGTGTTAACGCCGTAAAAGAATGAAGGAATTTCATGCGTATGCCTTTCGCCCAGACGGAGAAGCTTGAGTCACAAAGCCATATAATTGTTCAAGTATATTCTAGTCTTCATATCAGCATTACGAAAGACCAAAGTGGACAGACGAATCAACGTGCCGATTTCTATCCAATGGGCGTACAGTGGCGGACAGATCGTCCACCCGAGTTTTACGGCTTTACGAAGCGATCTGCCGGATGGCCGTCCTCGGTGCGTTGAAAATCGAGGATGAACATGCCTGCCTCCTGGGCGCGCAGCAGGTGTTTCTGCTTTGGTTCCACAGCCACAGCGACCAGCGCGTCGTCGAGCATCTGTCGATCGGAGGTTGCGACAGAGTCTCCGAACGCAAGGAGCGGCGTTCCTCCACATAGCTCCTTCGCGACTGCGGATTTTCCTGGACCCACGACGTGAGGTGGCTCCGCTTCATGGGTCAGAATGCCGTTGCGAAGCTTGCTGCGGTTGCCGCGGACCTCTTCAGGAGCGAAACCCAAGTACGAGGCTGCGACACGCACTGGCAGATCGAGCCCGGCACTCACCACGACGGTACGAAAGCCACGGCGGCGCAGCGCAGCCAGGAGATCGCGCATACCAGCGAAAATCTGACCCCCAAAGCCGCTGTCCATCACCTTGCGGGTGTGGGTCATCAGCGACTCTGGTTCCCAGCCCGCAAACACGACATTGTAGCTTCCCCAGAATTCCCGATCCACCTGCTCGATGCTGAGTCCTCGGGCCGCCCCTTCCTTGTGCAACGTGCCACTCGTGTAGCCCCAGCTGAGCTGGGTCCAAGCGTCGTGTGCGCTCGCAGCCCTGGGCTTGCCAAAGCGCTCGAGCAGTTCATTAAACGGTGTAAGGGCCTGCGGGCGGATCTGCGCATCGGAAACCGCGCGACCAATGACGGCTTCGGGCAGATCCTCGCGCCACAGTGTTCCGTCGGCGTCGAAGGCCGCACAGCGTCGGTGCCCGGCCCGCTCGCGGGTTTTCCAGGCCGCGTGTTCTTCAAGCGTTGGAAGAAGCGCAATCAGTTCGTATGGACCGAGCACCGCGCCTCCTGCCGACAGATCGATGTGCTCCGTTTCCGACCCGTTCGCTTGTACCGGGGTGGAACGCGAGGAAGACGACTCCGCTGCGGTCTGCGGAGCCCGAACGCCGGGACGGTCATCCGTTCGGTTGGCTTCGCGATGACTCAGGCAAGAAAGCAGCGCAGGAACAAGCAGGAGGGAGAAGCGACTTCGAAGCCAGGGTGAATGCATGACACGCATTCTGATCGATCTTCATCGCTTGGCGAATCAGATCGACGTCATTCTCTGTTCCTCGCGCTCGATTCGAGGGCATTGGGTCCGACTTGTGTTGATATATAACCCATCACAAGCGATTGCCCCTTGGGGTGCATCGAGAACGCAGCTATGGATGGGCAGGCAGCAGCACAAACGGATAGGTGACCACCTGTTCCCCACCGCTTGCAGGAGCAGGAAAGACCGCGCTGTACATCACTTCACGAATGCACTCGCGAACGCTGGTCGACTTGAGCGTACTCCCTTCTTCGACGATCTTGCTCTCCGTCACCAGGCCGCCCACATCCGGTTCTCCAGCGATTGTGAACTCGACGATCACGCGCCCCTCTAGATCGGGTTGGACCGCGAGTCCTTCCTCATAGCAGTCCTTGATCATCGGAAGCAGCGCCTGCATCTGGCTGCGAATGTAGTCCGGCGTCAACGACGACGACTCATGAGACAGAGACGTCCCGGACTGTTTCTGAATCGACCGGATTTGCGCGAGCATTTGGCTTCGCTGCGGTGCATCACGCCGCACTTGGCTGGGCCGATCCGAGACAGCGGATTTTGGAGCAGCAGAGGCGGCCACTGCAGCAGGCGCAGCGGGCGGGTGACTCGCCCTGTGAATCAGCATCGCGCCACCAGACAAACCGGCTACAAACGCAGTCACAAGGAATGTCTTCATGATCGGTACTCCTTTCATCGCGGCCTGAGGGGTTGGGTCGACGCCTGGGAGCGGACTCCCAAGCGGAATGAGCGCAAGCTGCCATGCACGACGATCTCCGCCATGACGCACATCCAGTTCGGTGCGGAGCTTCTCGATCGACTTGGCCAGACGCCATCGCACCGTCGCGGCGGGTACATGCTGTCGGGTCGCAATCTCTTCCGCGCTGCATCCTTCAAAATAACGAAGCAGCACAGTGGATCGATATGGCTCATCGAGACGAAGCACCAGTTCCGACAAAAGACGCTGCGTCTCGGCCCTTTGCACGAGCTGTTCTGGCGTGTCTGTTTCGTTCTGCGCCGCGTCGCGCTGTGACGCAACTTCGCGCGTGTTCCGTCGCTGCGAACTGCGCGCACTCATCCGAGACAGATTCCGTATCACTTCCGAAAGCCAAGGCCGTAGCGGTCGGCTCGGATCAGGAGGACTGCGCAGCGCAGCCAACCATGTCTCTTGGGTTAGATCGTCGGCCTTTGCATCATCGCGGACCAAGACATAGGCCAGCTTGCGGATCCACGCTGCGTGCAAAAGCAGCGTCTCGATCGAGAGTGGTGCTGATGAGGAAGCGGTCGACACGCGCATCGGTTTGCCTTTGCCCCTCTATATGCCGCTGCGCTTGCAAGTGTTGGCGACCCAGCTGCGATTTTTCGATTTTTCTCTACGTCCGTTTTTTCTCGAGGGATTTTCGGTAGGCTTCGACCGCGGCCAGGATCTCTTCACTGCGCCACAGAGACCACACCGGATCACGACCGGGCCCCCCGACTGCCTTCATCCGCTCACGACCGTCTTTCCGTAGCGCACGCTTGGTGGTTGCAAACGCGAGCGGCACCCGACTCCCAAGCTCGGCGGCAAGGGAGAGCGCACGATCCATCAACTGGTTGGGAGCGACCACTTCATCGATCAAGTGACAGGCCAGCGCTTCCGCGGGACGAAAGCTGCGACCGCGGTACACCAGATCGGCAAAGTAGGGTCCCGACCATGCACTCCGCACAATCTCCAGCGCAGTGGTGGGGAACGGAACACCCACGCGGATTTCGGACAAGCTCAGCTGGGATTCTCCCTCACTGGCGATCCGATAGTCGGCCACCGCAGCAAGCACCGCGCCCCCAGCAACCGCATGACCATTTAGGGCTGCGACGATAGGAAGGTCCAGTGAAAACAAACCAGCACACACCTCATCAAAGACGACGGGAAACAGCGCCGCTTTGTCTGCCGGATAGCCAAACACCTCGAACAGATCGAGTCCCGCTGAAAAGAACCGACCCTGACCTGAAAGGACAACCGCCCGCACGTCGGGAAGCGAAAGCGACGGAATCACTTCCTTCACTTCCAAGAGCAGGTCAAGGTTCAGCGCGTGTGCCGGAGGCCGGTCAAGCGTCAGTACCGCCGTGGTTCCGTGTCGTTCCAGACGAATCAACTGTGGCATGCACGCATCATACAGAGAGTCGGAAGGACTTGTATAGAATCGCCAGGTGGCACAGTGCCCCGTCGCGTCAGGCCACCATGGATTGGTGCAGGCTGTCACAGTTCGTCGCTCCACGGACATTCACATGGAGCACGTCGACGGAGCTTGCCTGGGCTGATGGAGAAAATCCCAAAACGCGCTATTCTGACTGGATTGCGACTCCCACTGATTGAGCGATGGCCTCGAATGCGACAGGTGATCCCTTCCCTGTTGGTGTTGCAGATCTGTGCGGCCCCCGCTGTGTGGGCGGGACCAGAGCAGCCATCGCAAAACAGTCCCAAGATCATCGACCGCCCGATTCGTTTCGATGCCGATCGGATCAAGCTCACCGTCGAGTATCGCCGTGCTCACCAGGACCCAGCGGCAAGCGATGCCAGCATGACACCACGCATGATTGTCCTACATTATACGGGTGGGACGAAGCTGGACTCTGCCTGGGCCTACTTCGATCGACTGAAAGCAGAGGCGAGCCGCAAGGGCCTTGCTCGCGCAGGCGCAGTCAATGTGTCGGCACACTTCCTCGTCGATCAAGATGGGACGATTTATCGACTGCTGCCAGAGACCACGATGGCCCGACACGCCATCGGACTAAATCACGTCGCGATTGGTGTCGAAAACGTCGGCAACGGCAAGACGGTTCCGATGACGGATGCTCAGGTCGCGGCCAATGTCGCGCTGGTGCGCTACCTCTTTGCGCGCCATTCCATCACGCATCTTATCGGGCACCATGAAGCGGATCAGATGCGCGGCCATTCCTACTACTTGGAAAAAGACAACTCGTATCGCAACACCCACAACGACCCTGGACCGCTGTTTATGACCCGCGTGCGCGAGAAACTGGCGGATCTTGCGCTCGAGGGTCCGCCTGCCAAGAAATCGCCGTGAGGTTCCCATGCGTCTTCGCAAGCTGCTCCCACTGCTGACCGCGATCTGCTGGATCGGAACCACACAGACGGCAAGCTACGTACGAGCAGACAGCCTTCCCCAGCCGCCATGTGCACAGCCCGCAGCATCGACTGGATCCGCAGCAGAGTCACCGCTCAGCACGCCGATGCCCGACTTCCAGAAAGTGGTTGAGCGCGCCCGACAAGAAGTCAGCCGAGGCGTGGTCTATGACCCAAGCTATGTCCGCCTTTCCTATCCAAACGGTGACGTGGATCCCACGCGCGGCGTGTGTACCGATGTCGTAGTCCGATCCCTTCGCGCTGTCGGAATCGATCTGCAGCGTCTGGTTCATGAGGACATCCTGAAGCGCCCCACCGCGTACAGGGGAAGCAGCAAGCGCGCCGATTCCAACATCGATCATCGCCGGGCAACGCCGCTTCTGATGTGGTTCCGGGCGCATGCCCGCAGTCTACCAATCACGGTTGCTACAGACAGCGATCGTGCAAGCTATGCCCCCGGAGACATCCTTGTGTGGTCGCTGCATCGCAACGGCCGCGCAGAGCATGTGGGTGTCGTGAGTGATCGCAAGGGAGCGCGCGGCATTCCTTTGATCATTCACAACATCGGCCCACACCCAACCGAAGAAGACGTGCTGGATGCGTGGCAGATGCTTGGTCACTATCGCGCCGCGCCCCTGCCCTGCTTCGCCAAAGCAGAGCATTCGAAAGCGAAAAGCGTCGAAAAGTAAAGTCGCGGCGTCGGAACCGGCAAGTCTTGCTTGCAGCATCTGGTCACGTGGCAATTCTTGCCAGTTGCAGCCGGAGGTTTTCCGTCAGAAGCCGACCCTGCTCGGTCTGGCATGCGGTCTGCAATCTGCTTGCGGCATAACCCTACTACTTCGGAGGCAGACCATGACCCACACACTACTTCGTCGCTTGATGGCTCCAGCATTGGCACTCACCCTGGCCGCAGGTTGTTCGGCCTTCAACTCAGGTGCTTCCTCGGGTTTTGGAGCCACTCCCGGTGGAGTCAAGGATCTCAAGTCAGCGCGAGATCTTGTTGCCAACGGTCAAGTTCCTCCGGCAAGTGCACTCCTTGTAGAGGCCGCATTTTCGGAACACGATCTGCCGCTCGGCGGAGCGCCCTGTGGTCGCACGCTCTGCCTCCAGAACGCGATGGGAGTGGCTCCGGACTTGGGAGGGAATTCGGCTGGTTGGCTCCAGATCGGCATGTCTTCCAATGTGAACCCAGCCACTTTCCGTCGGCCTTCGCTGCACATGGTCTTCACTGTGGACGTGTCGGGTTCAATGGGCTGGGGCGGCTCACGCAGCACCGATTCGGACTATGGAACGCCGGGCCGACTCGCATACCTTCTGGCCAGCCGGATTGCCAGCCAGCTCACGCCGGGTGACATCGCGAGCCTGGTGACCTACGGAAGCAATGTCACCACGGTGTTCGAAGGCTTTGGCGGCGATGATCCCGCGATCCAGGCCGAGATTGATCGTCTCACCACGGCTGGATCGACCAACATGGAAGCCGGGCTGCGTCGCGCCTATGAAGTTGCACACAACCACAAAGGAACCGCAGAACAGACCCGCATCTTTTTGTTCTCCGATGAGCAGCCCAACGTCGGCGCGACCGGTGCGAGCGATTTTCAAAAGATCGTGACCAGTGGAGCAGCGGACGGAATCGGCATCACGTTGTTCGGTCTAGGACTCGGTCACAGCAACGAGCTGATCGAGCAGCTCAGCCACCTGCGCGGAGCCAACTCCTTTAGCTTGTCCAGAGTGAGCGATGTCGATGCGCTGATGCAGGACTCCTGGCCGTGGATGGCGAGCCCGATTGCGTACGATCTGAAGCTCAACGTCCAGCCCACCTCGGGTTTCACACTCACGAACAGCTTCGGATTTCCGGGCTCGACTGGGACGGCAGCCCTTGATGTCGCAACCGTGTTCCTCAGTAGGCGTAAGGGAGCCCTCCTTCTTCAGCTTGGGAATGCCAGCAGTCGCTTGGATGGTGCAGGAGCCGCCACTTCGCTTTCCTACACAACGCCCTCTGGTCAGGGCGTGACCGATTCCCTTAGCGCTGTCTACTCCGGGGAGCCGCTCGATTCCCGAGGCATGTACTTTCAGCAACCATCCGTCGGAAAGTCCGTCGCAATCGCGTTGCTGATGTCCAACATGCGCAAGGCAGCCGAGCTGTATCAAATGAACCCGACAGAAGCAATTGCTCTGATGGAAAAAGTCGTTGCACGCATCACCACGGACGCGGCGTCGTTTGCGGACCCCTCATTCGCCCCCGATGTCAAGCTCGCGGAAGACGTACTGCACCTGATGAAGATTGGCGCCCCGCAGGGAGATCTCTACGGAAAATAGCCAGCCAGTCCCCTACGCCAAGGACGGCGTGTGATTTCCTCGATGCGCCCTGCCCTACTTCCGCTGCAGCGCGCGCGACACCCGCAGCACAAGCTCCTCATCGCGCAGCCGCTCGGCGATCGCCTGCGCGCGACGCAGTACCTGATGGGCCGCTGTCTGGTTTCCATTTGCGTCAGCTTCTATCCGTCCAAGCAAGATCAGCGACATCACCCGCAGCCGCGTGTAACCGCCATCACCGGCATGCTCCGTTGCGCGCTGTGCATGGAACGTTGCCTGGTCAGCCTGTCGCAACCGAAGGTATCCGTAGGCCAGCCCCGCGTCGCGGCGATAACTTGCAAACGGGTGAACATCTTCTGTGGGCAGGGACAAAAAGAGCTGGTGTGCGCCGTGGTAATCTCCCCGGCGGTTTCGGGCGTAGGCTCGCTGATCGCAGACGCGCGCAGTGAAACAGGCACGATCCGCAGCGCTTAGATCAGCCCCACCGAGCGCGCTCTCCGCTTCGCCGAGACTCCGATTCACATCCTCTTCCGTGGCAGTCCGACTCTGCAGATAAGCAAGTGCGAGCGCCGTCTCGATCCGCGCATCAGCCCGCTCTCCATCGGAAACAGTGCCAGGAGTCACGAGACGTTGTGCCTCCTCGAGACGCGCTTGCGCAGAAGAAAAATCTCGCCTCCGCAAAGCGACGCTTGCTGCCGCAAGAACAAGCCAGACCCGGGCCCGCGAAGTCGCAATCGGCGACTGATCCCACAGCCGCAGCTGGTCGTCACACAGAGACAGAGGCAGATCGTTAAAGGGGCTGTGATAAAGGCCCATCCAGCGCAGCTTCTCTTCGATGGAGCGCGGCACACCGAAGCGACGCAGGAGTCGCTGCCCCCAAAGTCCCCCATCCCGAGCCCCGCGCTTTCGCAGCCTTCGCAGTGCTCTCTCGACTGAGGTTACATCCTCACTGCCGTCCCCGTGCTCAATGAGCTTCCACGCCACAGCGCTGAGCGTTCCGGTCTCTTCCATGATCGCCAAAAGGTACTCAGCCCAGCCCCATCCCGACGGTGGCGGATCATCCGAATCTGCATGTCCGGAATTCTGTCCGGGCCGCTTTGCCATTTCCCTTTTATATCCATTTGCAGAGACAACAAGTACATGAAAGAAGCACGAACATGGAAACGCCACCGTACTACTTGGTCATCGATGTAGAGGCAACCTGCGACCAAGATCATCGGATTCCGCGCGAACAGACCGAGATCATTGAAGTCGGAGCGGTGCTCTGTGATGCAACGAGCCTGCAACCCCGCGCCGAGTTTCAGACGTTTGTGAAACCGGTTCGCCACCCGAAGCTGACAGCGTTTTGCACTGAGCTTACTTCGATCGGACAGAAGGACGTGGACGCAGCAAAGGGTTTTGCAGAAGCGATGGGACAACTGGCGAGCTTTCTCACTGCGCAAAACGCCGTCGGACGATTCACCTTCTGTTCCTGGGGAGACTACGACCGGCAGCAGTTCGCACGGGATGAGCGCAGATTGGGAGTCCGAGCGCCGCTTGGAACACAGCACCTGAACCTAAAAGAAGCGTTCTTGCGCCGCTCGGGGGATGACGCAAAGCTGGGTGTTGGACAAGCGCTGAGACGGGTGGGCCTGCGTTTTATGGGAACGGCGCACCGAGGCATCGACGATGCACGCAACATCGTACGGCTGCTGCCGTACTGCCTTGGTCGCTCACCGATTCCTGCGAAACGATGACATACTGAAAGACACTGCATGCCGAGCACGCGTGTGTGCTCGGTTTTGGAGGATGACATGTCTCGCTACATCATCATTGGGGATATTCACGGCTGTTATGACGAGCTTATGGATCTGCTTTCCTCCGTCCAAGCAAGCGAAGAGGACATCATTGTGTCCGTCGGTGACTTGGTCGATCGCGGACCGGATTCCCCGCGTGTGCTCGACTACTTTGTGGAGCGCTGCGCACGCGGTCGAGCCGTCGTACTCATGGGAAACCACGAACGGAAGCATGTCCGCAAGGTCTATTCCTATTCGCAAGAGATTACGCGGCTCCAGTTTGGGGATTCCTACGCAGCTGCAACGGAATGGATGGCGCAGCTTCCGTACTCCTTCGAAACGCCGGAGTTTGTGGTGGTACATGCGGCGCTGCAGCCCGGACTGCCGCTGTCTGCGCAAAAAGAAGAAGTCCTAAGTGGCACCGTTTCTGGGGAGCGCGAGCTTTCTACAGTCCTCGGCGATCGATACTGGCACGAGGTCTACGCAGGTGAAAAGCCGGTGGTGTTCGGTCATCATGTGGTCGGCAAGGATCCGCTCGTCGGGCGTGGCCTCATTTACGGACTGGACACAGGCGCGTGCCATGGCGGACGACTGACGGCTCTGGTCGTTCCCGGTTTTACGCTGCACTCGGTTTCCGCTCGAGCCGATCACTGGGAACAGACCAAACGAACCTGGCAAGCGCGGGTTCTGTGGGCCAAGCCTTGGCTGGACATGGGATTTGCCAAGGCCGAGCGTGAGCTAGCACACTACGCTGACGAAGCAGGACCTGCGATCGCAGCGATTCGGGAGTGGCTGGTATCACTCCCCGCACTGGCCGAGCAATGTCGACAAGCGCTCCTCTCGGAGTCCGCGCGCATTCTGTCTGTCCATGGGAGCAGTGGTTTTTCTGCGCAAGTGGAGTCACATCCGTACAAGGCGCTGCTCCACTTGGCGAGCCGTGATCGCTTGGACGCTGATGCAATCCAGAAACGCTGTGCGACGCCAAGAAAGACGCTAGAGCTGGCGGTCCAGCTCGGCATCACGCCCCCCATTCCCACTCCGTTTTAGTAGCAGCAGGCGACCGCGCGGGCGACGTTGCACCCGCTGTCCGCGAGCACCGTTCCCGACGTTGTGACGTACGTTCCGTTGTTGCTGCTGCTGCTGCTGGTCCACGTCGAGCAGCTATACCCGTACAGATATCGCCCACTTCCCGGCATCCCAGAGTTTTCTGCGGTCGATGAGTTGTTCGTACTCGGATCGATCCACGCGCCGCTCGTCGGAACAGTCGTACCGGATGTGGCACGGACGTACTCGGCTGCATGACACAAGTGAGATCCGGCAAACGCCGCAATACACAGCGCGTGCATCTTCGGTCGTCCCCCCACGCTGCCACTTGTTGTCGTCGGTGTGAAGCCAGCAAACCGCGTCTTGCGAGCGCCGTTGCAGCACGCCAGGCTGCGCGACACATTGCAGCCGCTGTCAGCGAGCACTGTTCCCGACGTTGTGACGTACGTTCCGTTGTTGCTGCTGCTGCTGCTGGTCCACGTCGAGCAGCTATACCCGTACAGATATCGCCCACTTCCCGGCATCCCAGAGTTTTCTGCCGTCGACGAGGTGTTGGTGCTTGGATCAATCCACGCTCCCGATGCTGGAACACTCGTCGCAGAATCCGACAGTACATACTCTGCTGCATGACAAAGATGTGAGCCCGGAAATTCAGCGGCGCACTTGGTATGCATTCCCGGGCGACCGTTTGTCATCGCGCCTGTCGACGTGGCGGTGGTAAACCCGGCAAAGCCTCCCAGCTCTTCGGAGTACGCACCGGAACCCACAGGACCAGTCGGACCCTGCGGTCCCGGATCGCCCCGGTCCCCTTTGTCCCCTTTTGCACCCGCCGCGCCCGTCGCGCCCGTCGCGCCCGTCGCGCCTGTCGCTCCCGTCGCACCTGTCGCTCCCGTCGCGCCTTGCTGTCCGGTCATTCCCATCGGGCCTGCGGGCCCTGTGTCCCCCTTGTCCCCTTTTGCACCCGGCATTCCCATCGGTCCGACCGTTCCCGTGTCGCCTTTGTCGCCCTTATCCCCTTTGTCTCCCTTGTCTCCCTTGTCTCCTTGGAGACCCGCTTCGCCGCGCATACCGGCTGGGCCGTTTTCGCCATTTTGCTGCGTGCAGCCGAGCCACAGCGTGCAACCGAAAAGCAGTCCAACCGTTGTCATCCTGTTCCACATCGTCGCGCTCCTCGTGCCTTCCGACCGCGGATTGAGCAGTGGAAGTCCCAACATCAGTTCGTGTATTCCTCCTCTTCCCGCACTTTGGGGGTCTGGGTCAACTGGCTATCGTCATGTGCTACGAGTCCGACTTGGTGCGACACGGTCCCACATCCCCAGATCGCAGGCACGTCATCGACCGAGACCTGTCGGGCGTATCCATCCTCGAGCCAGGTAGCTGAAACCCGCAAGTCAAGGGCGCGCAAAGGGCGACTACGGTTCGGCGCAGAGACTTGGGATGGATTGACAGCAACCACCCTGCAATTCACTGGCGCGTACGTGGTACCATCGAACGGATGTCTGCAGGCTCGTACACATGAGTGAGTGCCTGTCTGAGGGCCTACTCACAGAGTTTGTCGAGGGGCACTTGCCTCCGGAACAGGTCGCGCTGATTCACGCGCACATCGGCAGTTGTGAGTCGTGTCGCTCTCGTCTCGCACTTAGCCTCGCGGCCACATCACCAGGCGAAAGCCCGGTGTCCTCCCCTTCCGATTCTCAACCGGCCACCGACTCCAGTCCAGGACCGGGACGGAAAGCCCAGCGCATTGGCCGATACTTTGTCCTTCGCAAACTCGGTCAAGGCGGGATGGGCGTCGTCTATGCTGCCTTCGATGAGGAGCTGGACCGAAAGATCGCGATCAAGCTCCTGCATGATTCCCAGGTGCAGAGTGTGGAACGCCGCAGTCGCATCATCCGTGAGGCCCAGGCCATGGCGCGGGTGTCCCATCCCAATGTCGTGCACGTCTATGAGGTAGGAGAATTCAAGGAACACATCTACATCGCGATGGAGTTCGTCGAAGGGACAACCCTGTCCAACTGGCAGCGCGATCGTCCGTGGGAAGAAGTGCTCCGCGTCTACATCTCTGCCGGACAAGGACTCCTCGCTGCACATCGCGCCGGCCTGGTCCATCGGGACTTCAAGCCAGA